>JBFZBV010000044.1:0-6277 GCA_041308285.1 Planctomycetota bacterium
CGAACCCGCCGCCGCGGTCCGACGAGAAGTAGATTGTCCGGCCGTCAGGTGACCACGCGGGGTGCTTCTCGCGGGCCGGGGTGTCGGTGAGCCGCATCGCCCGCCCGCCCTTGCGGGGCACGGCGAAGATGTCGCCCCGCACTGCGAAGGCGACCTCGCTCCCGTCGGGCGACAGGGCAGCCTCGGACGCCTGCGACTCGAATTTCGCCCTGAGCAACGTCGACTCCTTGTCGTCGGTCGTGACTGCGAGGGGCACCGCCGAGGACGAGCCCGTCTTCAGGTCGAGCACGTGAATGCCGCCCTCGAGGCAGGCGTACACCATGAACCCGCCGCCGGAAGAAATGGAAGGGGTCAGCACCGGGTGGCGCGCGTGCCTCGTGACCTGTACGGCGTCGGCCGGCCTGGCGGGGTCCATCCTCCAGATGTTCCCCACGCCGCCCTTGCTGTCCGAAACGAAGTACAGCTCCCCGGCGGGCCCCCACATCGGCGCGTAGTCGTTGCCCGGCCACGCGGCGGCCTTCACGGCCCTGGCCTGGCTCATGTCCTTCACCCAGATGTCGAGCGAAGCCGATCCGCGGTAGTTCCTCCGCCACCACGACATCGCGCCCGTCGTGTAGGCCATCCTCTCGCCGTCCTTGGACAGGGCGATTTCAAGGGCCGGGGCGTCGAGAAGAACCGTCGGCTCGCCGCCGTCCACGGGGACCGAATAGATTCGGCTCTGCATCGTGTCCCTGCGGGAGGAGAACACGACCCTGTTGCCGAACGGCGTGAAGCCCAGGGTCGTGTCGGCCGAGGAGTGCCACGTGAGCCTCCTCGGCTTCCCGCCCTGGACAGGGACGACCCACACGTCCATGCCGCCCTCGCGGTCGGAAGAGAATGCGACGATCCGGCCGTCGGGCGAAAAGGCAGGCGAGCAGTCGTACGCCGTGTGGTCCGTGAGCCGCCTGACCCCGGACCCGTCCCGGCCGGCGATCCAGATGTCGCCGTCCATGCAGAAGGCGATGACGGAGCCGTCGCCGTTGACAGCCGGGTCGCGCGGGAAAAGGACCTGGTCCGAATCGGCGGCGAAGGCGGGGACTGCGAAGGCCGCCAGGGCGGCGGCGAGAAGGACCAATCCGGTCTTCATGCGATTGAGCCTCAACATTCCGGCCCGCAAATCAGGGCCGGGCGCAGACCTGATGATACCTCAATTCGCCCCGCGCTCAAGGCGATGGGTCTGATGTACGGCGAGGGAAGTTCATATGCGGGGGGAAACCCTTTGAAAAGCGTTTCCCCCCGCGCCCCCCATCGTAAACTTCATTCAATCGCGGCATTTGCGCCTGCAGCGCAAACGCCGTACTTTCGGCTGCGCCGGTGCGGGTCCATGCAGGCTTGCGGCGCAGGATGCCGCTCAAGGCTCGGCTGCGGACCAGCCTCGGGCATGACGACGGCCCGCTCGCGCTGTGTCCGGGAATGCGCCTACGTTCTGGATTAGCCCGGACGGCTTTACTAACATAGGTCGTCGAAGCCGGGGTATTTGCGGCCGTCCGGCGGACGGGGACCCGTGCGGGCGAGATTCGCGCCCCTGCCGGGCGATTCGCCTGCTGCAGTGGAATCGAGGCGCACGATGCGATCCGACTCGAGGCCGATTTGGGGCTATCAGTCGCAGTTCCGGAGAATCCAGAAGGAGGCGGCCCGGGAACTCCTCGCCCGCCTCGACGACCGGCTGGAGCCCGAGGTGTTCCTGGTGGGCATCCTCGACTCGGACAAGCCGGAGGCGCCCCGCGCGTGCGTCGACCCGTCCGGCGACTTCTGGATATCCCGGGATGCGTTCGCGCATACGAGGAACCTCGCGGCGACCATAATGCCGACGTACTCGGAGGCAAGGCTCACGAGGATGCATGCGGGCACGGCCCAGAAGAAGGACGAGACCCTCTACAGGCGCTCCATCCGCGACGCCGTGCTGCTCACGCTCCACCAGAACAACCAGGACATGGCCCCCGCCTACTTCTTTTCGTCCTTCCCCGAGAGGATGGGCGAGTACCTCATGTGCACCGTGCTCAGCCTTCCCAGGGAATCCCTTGCCAAGCACAGGCGCTTCCACCGCACGAACGCCCAGATGCAGATGTACCGCGGCGAGTCGGCGGCGCTTTCGCTGGTCGACTCGGCCGTCGACGAGTTCCTCTCCGACGCGGCGGACCAGCTCCGCAAGCCCGAGCCCGGCAGGTTCCACGATCGAAGGGACACCGAGGAGCTGCTCAGGGCGGCGGGCCGGAGGTTCGCGACGGACATCGCGTTCCGCGCCGACCCGTCCGCGGCGGAGGGATTCCAGGGCTTCTTCTCGGCGTGCTGCATCATCTCGTCCATGCAGTACGAGCGGATCTCCGGCCACGGCCGCATGGTCGTCGCCCGGCGGGACCACCCTGCTCTGCGGCCCGCAATCCGGTTCGTGAACGACGCGCGCCTCGACCAGTTCAGGGGCGTGAGGAAGATGCTGGAGCTCGCGTCGAACAGCCTGTCGCTCCACTCCAACTCCCGCACGGTGTTCGGCCTGGTCGAGAAAAAACAGGAGGAGGCCGAGGCCGAGGACCTTTTCGACATCGTATTCCTCGGCCACGACCACTGGGAGCTCTCGTGCAACGGCCGCGCGCTCATGCGGGTGATGTACGGTCAGCCTTACCTGCCCAGGAGGACGGAGTACGAGGCGAGGCTCGCGTGGGACATGCCCAGGATGCTGCCGGGCGCGGGCAAGGAGGAGGTGGCGCTGTTCGCGGCCCTGGTGCGCGCAGTCGAGGAGACGAGGCACGGCACGATGCTCGTAATCAGCGCGGACGCCAAGGGCGAGGCGAGGCGCCTGGCTTCGCAGTGCACCATGGTCGAGCCCGTGAGGCTCACGCCTGCTCTCGTGCCGAGCCTGACCTCAATCGACGGCGCGGTTCTCGCGGACACCAGGGGATTCTGCCACGCGGTCGGGGTGATTCTGGACGGGGTCGCTGCGGGCCGGGGCGATTCGACCCGCGGGGCGCGGTTCAACTCCGCGCTCAGGTACGTCGCGTCCTCCAGGGCGCCGTGCATGGCCGTCGTGGTTTCCGAGGACGGCGGCGTGGACGTCCTGCCGAACATGGCCCAGCCCATGAAGCGGGCTTCGATAGACGCCGTGATGAAGGACCTCGCGTCGTGTACGTCGGAAAACGCCGTGCCCAGGAGGAAGTATTTCGAGTCGATAGAATGGCTCTCCGCGCACAGGTTCTACCTGCTCGAGAAGGACTGCAGGGAAATCAACGAAATCATGCAGTTGATCGAGCGCCGCTTGAACGAGGAGGACCCGGCGGCGATACACATCTCCCGCCAGCCTTTCAAGCCGGACCCGGAGATGAGCGAGAAGCTCTACTACGAGGAGAACCTCGAGTTCAAGCCTTGAGGAGTGAATATGCTTTCCGTCGATCTCAAAACGCGACTCGACGCGGTCGCCTCGGCGGGCGGATTCGAACGTAAAGATGTCGAACGATTCGCCTCCTTCCTCTCCTCCGCGCAGGAGGAGGAGCTGTTCCGGATGAGCCCCCTGCGCTACGCCTCGCAGGCGGGGATGGAGCAGGGCGGGGGAATCGACCTGTTCCTCCACGCGGCGCACGCGGGAATCCTCGAGTTCAGCTGGGGCGTGCTCTGCCCCGCATGCGCGTCCTTCATCACCACCCCGGGCGGCCTCAAGTCGCTCACCGAACAGCGCCGCTGCAACTTCTGCCAGATCGACGTCCCGGCATGGCTGGACGACGGGGTCGAGGTGGCGTTCACCGTGTCACCGGCGGTGCGCAGAATCCGCTTCCACGCGCCGGAGTCCCTGGACATGCGCAAGGACGGGGCTGCGGTGTTCTTCTCGCCGAGCCTCCCGACCGGGGGCGGGTTCAGGAAGCTGCTCGGCGAGGGCGTAATCTGGGCCGGCCGCGCGGAGCGCGGCCAGGTCCTGGAGGCGTCGGCGGATTTCGGGCCGGGCAGGTACGTGCTGCTGGCCCCGGCGTCGCACTCGGTGATACACATCGACGCGTCCGAGGGCGGGCCCGGGTCGGTGGAGGCCGAGATCCTGGACGGCCGCGCGATTCCGGACCGCGTCCGGGCCGGGACGGGCCGGGCGGCACTGCGCGTGCGGAACCGCACCGGGCGGTCCGCGGAGGCGCTGCTGTTCGCAGACCCGGTCCCGCCGCCGGAGCTGCGCAGGCCGGAATGCAGGCCGCCTGCGAGCGCGCTGCTGCCGTTCCTCACGGGCAAGAGGCTAATCACGTCCCAGGCCTTCAGGGACCTCTTCAGGGCGCAGAGCATACCTTCCGAGGGCGGGCTGGAGCTGAAGAGCCTCACGCTGCTCTTCACCGACCTCACCCGGTCGACGGAGATGTACGAGCGCATCGGCGACCTGCAGGCATTCGGGCTGGTGAGGAAGCACTTCGCGCTGCTCAGGGACATAGTAGCGGCCGAGGGCGGGGCGGTGGTGAAGACCATAGGGGACGCGATAATGGCCTCGTTCGCCGAGCCGCCGCCGGCCATGAGAGCGGCCGTGGAGATGAACCGGGGCATTTCGCGCGTCTCGCCGGACCTCGCGCTGAAGATTGGAATCCACTCGGGCCCGTGCATCGCAGTGGATCTGAACGACAGGCTCGACTATTTCGGCCGGACCGTGAACCTAGCGGCGCGCGTCCAGGGCCTGGCCGGGATGCGCGAGATAGTCTGCACCGAGGCGTTCTGGCGCTCGCCCGGGGTGGAGGGCGCGTGCGGCGAATCAGGCCATGGCTCGTGCAGGGAAGAGGCCGTGCTCAAGGGCATTCCCGGCGCCACGCCCGTGGTGCGCATAAAGAGCGCCTGACCAAAGCGGATTATTGAGGCTGTATTGACCATTCCCGCCGGGCCGAATGTGCCAGGTTTCCCCAACCTGTGCTGTCCCTTATAAAAGTCGGAAATCCGGCATCCGAGGGGATTTCCAACTTTCCTCATGTTCTTCCAAATCGATGTCGGCAAGCCGGTATTATGGCGGCGGTCACAGGATTTGCTTCCCTCGAATCTCCGACAAGCGCTGTCTTGCGAACGCAAGGGAACCCTGGAAGTCCGTGCCCGAGGCCGCGACCTTCTCGAACTGCTCCGCCGCTTCGTCGGGACGGCCCAGCGCCGCGAGGCAGGACCCGAGGAGATTGCGGGCCCATGCCTCGATGACGGGCATGATGCTGCCTGCTTTTCCGTCCAGGCACATGCGGAACGAGTCGGCCGCCGAGGCGGCATCGCCGCGGTTGAGGAGGATTTGCCCCAGCGTGAGCCATGCCGAAGCGTCCTTGGGGTTGTCCTCGAGGCGGGCCCTGAGGCCCTTTTCCGCCCTCTCCGGGAGCCCGGCGCCGAACAGGGAGAAGGCCAGCTCCTTTTCAGCCCTGTTCAGGGCGAAATCCTGGTCGTCCTTCATCTCGCCGAAGACGTAGAAACCCGCCTGGACCGTCTTCGCTGACAGGCCTTTGGTCTCGAACGCCGGGGGCGCGGCCATGGATCCGCCGGGCTGCATGAACCGGAAAGTCCGCTTGATGCCGGTCGCGATTGAATCCACGACCAGGTTGTTGCCCACGAAGACAATCATGCGGTTGGGGTAGAGGTTGCCGAAGAGGTATCCGGGGTCCCTCCGGGGAATCCCGCGCGTCTTCATGAACGTCACGATTTCCTGCTCCGACATGGGGCCTTTGTAGCCGCTTTTGAGCAGGTGCGCCACCGAGGCGTCGACCGGAATCCACCCGTTGGGAGGGATGCGGATTTCGGCCCACTGGTGCCCCCCTCCCGAGAACCACACGCATGTCACGGTCCTCGCCGGGATCCCGGAAGCGCGGCAGAGGGCGGCGAACACGACGCTGAATTCCCCGCAATCGCCCTTGAGCTTCCGGAACGAGTTGGCGGAGCCCCTCTGGTCCGGGGCGGGATACTCGTACTCCATGTTGTGGATGACCCAGTCGAATATCTTCCCGGCCTTCAGCCAGGGGTCCGACTCCAGCCCCGCGATTTCATCCGCCTTCGCGCGTATCTCAGGAGTGATTTCTATCCACGGCTCTTCGGCAATGTGCCTTCGGTCCGCGGGTTTCCGATTTGAAGGCGGGGCTGGAACCGGTCGTGCGGGTCGCGCGTGCACGGGCGAGGGCTTTACGCGGAACCCGTACGTGAAGACCATGCGGTCGAGGCCGGCGAAGTCCGTCGCGCGCCAGAGGATGATTCTGTTCCCGTCCTCCTGTGGGTCGCCTGCCCCATCGACCACCGGGGCCAGAAGGCCGAGGTGACCGACATC
>JBFZBV010000045.1:0-3263 GCA_041308285.1 Planctomycetota bacterium
ATGCGAGCCCCTTTGCAAGAGCCTTGCCGCGGATCGAATCGTCCGTCTTCACGCCTGCCCTGAGGAAAGCCATGCACGCCAGCGCGCCGGTTATCGGGTTCGCGTATGCCTTCACTCTGCCCGGCGGCAGAGGATCCGCCTTGCTCATCTCCTCGAGGGCGGTTTCCGACCATTCGCCGTCCTCTTTCTGGAATTTCGCGAGCCAGTCGAGCCCTTTGTTCACCGACGCCAGGTAGTCGCCCTTCAGTTCTCCCGGGGGGACCTCGGTCTTTTCGACGTTCGCGGGAGTTTTAATCCTCTTGTTGTCGAGGTCGATTCTCTGCTTCCCCTGGTCATCGAGGAATTTCGACTGCTCCTCCGCGATTGGTAGGAAGTAATCCGCCGCTTCCTTGTGCTTCCCGGCCGATTCCGCAAGGAGGCCCAGGAGGAAAGCCGCGGCCTTCGCGACGTGCTGGCTGCTCTGGTCGGCTGCGGCGCTTTCGGCAATCTTCCTTATTTCAGCCTCCAGGCCCGCGGCCGCTTTCCCGGCCTCGATCTCCTCTCTCGCCTTCTGAAGGGCTTTCGACCATTCCATGGCGGGTCCCCTGCCCCATACCTGGCCCTTCCAGCGGAACAGCCGTTCCGAGAGGCCCGAGGCCAGGGGCCTCAGGGAATCGGCGGCCTCCTTGTGCTTCTTCAGTTCTACATATGCCTTTCCCGACCCGAGGGCGATGCGGCCCGCAAGGTGCTCGGTAAGCACGCCGAGCTCCAGGGTCTTGAGCGCCGCGTTGAAATGCTTGAGCGCCGTGTTCGCGTTCTTCTTGACGGCCTGGCCGTAGAGGTACTTCTCGCCCTCGAGAATCTCCTTGAGCGTCTTCTCCGCATCCGGTGCCTGGCAGAACCCTGCCGCCGCGAGAGGGAAAACGAACATCGCGGCCGCCAATGCATTAATCCCGTTTCTCATGAGCGCTCCTTCAAAACAGCCGAAAGATCCGAATCGGCGAATCAGAGAGGTATAATCAAATCCCATGCCCATTCCCGAGCGATGCTTCGCAAATCCGGCCGATGTCGCAACATCTTCAGCAATTTGGAGTTGCACAAAACGCTAATTTCCTGCGCCTTCGGCGTGTATAGATGCTTTGCATCGGGCGAATCAAGCTTCTTTACTTTTCGGTCCTTGCATCCCCGTTCAGCGCTGAAAGCCCCGCGCCGATTGGGGTCGAAGTATCTGTTGTCATGCGCCTCGAGCGCATATTATCATTCACTGGCGACACGTACGAGTACGAATCTAAGGCTGCGATTCAGGCGATACGACAGGGAAACACGCCTGGCTTCGCGCAAGGGGCTCCAGCACTGTCCAAGGAAGAGAGAATTGAGTATGCGCTCGGGATTGATGCTTGCCGCGATTGCCTTTCTTGCCCTTGCGTCGTGCAGCAAGGGGCCTCAGGCGCCGGATCAGACGGCTCCCCCCGCGCCCGCCCAGGCGGCGCCCGCCGGCCCGGTCGTGGAAGACGCCGAGAAAATCCCCTTCGACCGGTTCCGGGGCAAGGTGCTGGTGCTCATGCTGGGCGTCGTCGGATGCGGAGGCACCGACAGGATGTACACCCAGCTTCTGGACCTCCGCAAGGAGATGACGCAGGGCGTCGAATTCCTGCGAATCGACTACCAGCAGAGCGTCGCCGAAACAAAGGAGTACTACAAGGAAAAGCCGCCCACGTTCGCAATCCTCGGCGACCCCTCGGGGAAAATCGGAGACTCCCTCCCGTCCCAGGCCATGCCCACCCTGTTCGTGGCGTCGAAGTGGGGCGAAATCCGCTACACCGGAGGCCTCAAACACGAGGCCCTCAAGAAAATGGTCGACGCCCTCAGGGACGAGTTGAAGCCTAATCCGGCCAACTTCTTCAAGGACCAGGTCCTCGGCAAGGGCGACATGCTGAAGGGCTTCAAGCTCAAGGCCCTCGACGGCAATGAGTTTTCGCTCGTGGAATTCTGCAAGGACGCCAAGGGCATCCTGCTCGTCTTCGCAGGTACTTCCTGCCCGCACTCGCAGAGCGGCATGAAGACACTGAACGAGTGGTACTGGGACTACAAGAACGCTGGAGTCAACATAGTCGCCGTCAACTCCAAGGAGGATCCCGACAAGACCCGCGAAGTGTACACAGAGATGGGCATTTCGTTCCCCGTACTGCTCGACGGCGACGGCAAAGTGGCCGGAATTTACGACATCGACGCGGTCCCGACGGTGTTCGTCGCCGACGCCGTCGGCAAAGTGCTCCTCAGAACTCTATGGAACGCCGACGCCATCTCCCAGGAAGTGGACCTCCTCCTCGGCCGCATCAAGCCCGAGGACAGGCAGGTGTTCGACGAAGAAGGGACCGGCTGACGCAACTAATCCCAGCGGGCCGTGCCCGCAAACCTTCGCAAACCTTCGGTTTGATCATCGACTCTGTTCCTGGAGTTGGGCGGCTGGTCGGGTCCCGGGGTGCCCATCGAAGGCTTTCCGCCTGTTTGAGTCGAGACGACTCCGAACCTTCGGTTTGATCATCGACTCTCTTCCTGGGGCTGGGCGGCTGTTCGGGTTCCGGGCTGCCCGGGACGCGGCGATCACGATGAGATTGCTTCGGCCCTTTGGGACAAGGATGGGCCTCGCAATGACATATACAGCGAAGAAACCACTCAGTCCCCGGCAATCCTGGATATCCCCTCGCAGAACTCCTCGGGCGGGGCCAGGAGGCTGACCACGAAGAACCCGTCTCCCCCGAATCCGTAGAAATAGCCGGGGTGCGCCAGCACGCCCCGATCGGACAGCCACTCGATTGCCGTGTCCTCGTCCGGCAGGGCGCCGCCTGAATCGAGCACGGCGTACCAGCCGCCTTCCCTCGGCATCAGGGCGAGATGCGCGTGCCCGCGGAGTGCGGAAGACAGGAACCGCTCGTTCCCGGTTATCCTCGATTGAATCTGCGCCTGAATCGCGCCCCTGCCTGCGAGGAGGGCCGCGCATGCATGCTGGGCGGACGCTGAGGCGGACAGGTACGCGTCCGCTGCGAACTCGAGCCTTGCCTCCGCCTCGGCGCGGAGTCCGGCCGGGCCTGAAACAGCTATCCAGCCGAGCTTCACCTGCGGAAGGCCGGCGACCTTCGAAAGGCCGCTAAGCGCGAACGTGAGGCACGCCCCGTTCCCCGCGGCCGATCCCGCCCTCCTCGGGTCCGGCCCGGCGGCGTAGTCCGAGAACACCTCGTCCGAGACGAGCGAAAGCCCCCTCTCCCCGCAGAAGCCGTTCAGGA
>JBFZBV010000046.1:0-2815 GCA_041308285.1 Planctomycetota bacterium
CCTCGGGCGCTCCGCAGAACGGGCACTGGCCCTCGACGTACCTGTCCGGCAGGAACCTCTCGCATGACGTGCAGTAGTACTGGGCGGTGGTCCTCGGCTCGATGTGCCCGGTCTTCTCGAGGTTCCGGAAGAACTCCTGTGAGAATTCCGTGTGCCACTGGCACGAGGAGGTGCCGGAGAAGATGTCGAACTCGATGCCGAGGCCCTTGAAGGCGTCCGCCTGCATGCGGTGGTACTTGCGGACGATTTCCGCGGGCGTGGTCTTCTCCTGGTCGGCCGAAATGGTTATCGGCACGCCGTGGTCGTCGGTGCCGCAGACGAAGACGCAGTCCTCGCCCTTGAGGCGGAGGAAGCGCACGTAGATGTCGCCGGGCAGGTAAACGCCCGCGACGTGGCCCATGTGCACGGGGCCGTTGGCGTAGGGGAGCGCGCAGGTGACGAGGTATCTGCGTTCCATTGGAACGTCCTTTCGCTGTCGCAACCGGACGCGCCGGAACCGGGCGGCGGGCCGCTTTCCGGCTCGTCCGGGCTATGGAGTGATCCGGTTAATCATCCTCGGGAAGGGGATGGTCTGGCGGATGTGCCTGATTCCGCAAATCCAGGAGACGCTCCTCTCCAGCCCCAGCCCGAAGCCGCCGTGCGGCACGGACCCGAACCTGCGGAGGTCGAGGTACCATTGGAACGCCTCCATGGGCAGGTTCTCGTCCCGGATGCGCTTCTCGAGCTCCGCGAGGTCGTCCTCCCTCTGCGAACCGCCGATGAGCTCCCCGTACCCTTCCGGGCCGATGACGTCGCAGCAGAGGGCCACCTTCGGGTCGGCGGGATCGCGTTTCATGTAGAACGCCTTTATGGCGGAGGGGAACCTGTGCACAATCACGGGCTTGTCGTGCAGCGCGGCCAGGGCCTCCTCCTGCGGGGCTCCGAAATCCTCGCCCCACTTCATCTCCGTGCCCGTCCCGTTGACCGCCGTCACAGCATCGGTGTATGACACCCTCGGGAACGGGGGGTTGACCTTCTCGAGCTGCGACAGATCCCTTTCGAGCACCTTCAAATCCTCCTTCGACCTGTCGAGTACGAAGGCGACCATGTACGAGAGGAGATCCTCGGCGAGCTTCATGACGTCGTCGAGCTCGGCCCATGCCACCTCCGGCTCGACCATCCAGAACTCGGTGAGGTGTTTGCGGGTCTTGGACTTTTCGGCCCTGAAGGTGGGTCCGAAGGTGTAGACGCGGCCCAGCGCCATGGCCGCGGCCTCGGCGTAGAGCTGGCCGCTCTGGGTGAGGTACGCGGACTGGTCGAAGTACTCCACCTTGAAGAGCGTGGTGGTGCCCTCGCAGGCCGCGGGGGTGAATATGGGCGCGTCTGTGCAGACGAAGCCCCTGCCGTCGAAGAAATCCCTTATCGCCTTGATGACGGCGTGGCGCACCCTGAGTATGGCCGACTGCTTCTTCGACCGGAGCCAGAGGTGCCTGTGGTCCATGAGGAATCCTGCGCCGTGCTCCTTTGCCGTTATGGGATACTCCTGGGACACGCGCACGACCTTGACGGCGGTCACGTCGAGCTCGATGCCGCCGGGCGCGCGCTCGTCAGCCCGCACCTTGCCCTCGACAATCAGCGAGGACTCCACCGGCAGGGCGTCGGCCTCCTTGAAGGCGTCGTCGCCGACGACTTTCTTCTGGGCGACGCACTGCACGATGCCGGATCCGTCCCTGACCTCGAGGAAGAGAATCTTGCCGCTGGACCGCCTGTTGTAGAGCCAGCCTTTAATCACGACATCCGCGCCTATGCGCCTGCCGAGCTCGGACACGTATGCGGATTCCATGTTCGGACACCAAAAACCCGGCCGCGCGCATGGTGCGCGGCCCGACCCGCGCGGGCCCGACGCCGACTTTCAATCCGGCCGGCCCCCCCCTCCCGGCCCGCGGTTGCAGAGATTCTAATCCCGCCCGCGGGCCAGGCAAGCATTTTCGTTGAAAACGCCTTGCTGAGCCAATATCATGTCCTGTACCGTGTGACTGCTCAGAACAGGGAGAAGGCGAAGAATAACCTCTGCCTGCTTCGTACTTGAAAGAACGTCGTTTCTGAACCGATAAGATCACCGCGGGGTCCCGCCTTGACGCTCGAGACGGGCTTGCCCGTCCCGGGCTCGGAGGACCCCACTTTGACGTAAGGGTTCAAAAGGCCCTCTTTCATACGGGCGAAGGCGGAGGTTTCTTTTATTGGCGGAGGTGCCGATGCGCCTTGGGATTCCGCTCGTCCTCGCGTCCATTCTCGCCGCAGGCGCCTTTCCTGCGCCTTCCTCCGCCGGGGAGAGCGGGACGCCGATCGTCGAATCCCTTTTCCCGAAGCCGGTCGAAGGCCTTTCGCCGGTGCTCCAGGGCGACCTCGACTCGAGGCTCGACCCGCGCGGGGCTTCGTCCGGGCAGGCGTCCGGCGAGGAGCCGCAGTACGTGCGGCCCGGCGGACGCACCGTGCCGCTGAACACGATCATGACCACCGCGGACCTCAAGTACTGCTTCGCGTCCGGAGCCGTCGCCATAGACGACGAGCAGTTCAGGGGGAAGGTGACCTACCCGGACCTGTGGGGGCACATCGTGGGGATCGACATCAACCTCGACATCAACATCGTCCCGGCAATCACGATCTTCATCACCTCCGGGTTCAACTATCTCCTCTCGTCGGGCGAGCAGGACTACGGCGAAATAGGGACCGGGTCGGAAGGGACGTGGCAGTTCAGCGACTGCTTCGTGATTCCGGCGATCGCGGGGATCAAGCTGAACGTGCCGTTCCTCGAGCCGCCCGCGAACTGGTTCGA
>JBFZBV010000047.1:0-4600 GCA_041308285.1 Planctomycetota bacterium
TCCCTGGAAGTTGGCGCCTGTGAGCACCATCTTGTGCTCCGGGAGGAATATCGGGTTGTCGCCCACGCCGTTGAGCTCGGTCTCCACCTGCCTGCGGGCGAATCCGAGGGCGTCGCGGAGGCTGCCGGTGACCTGCGGGGTGGACCGCATGGAGTAGGCGTCCTGCACCTTCTTGCCCTTCTGGGCCAGGATTTCCGACCCCTGCGTAATCTTCAAGATGTTCGATGCGGAGGCAATCGCACCGCGGAAGCCCCTGGCCTGGTGGAGGCGCACGTCGTAGGGCTTCATGTTGGCGTTGAGCGCCTCGAGCGTCATTGCGGCGGCGATTTCGCTCAGTTTAATCCACGCCTCGACGTCGTGGATTGAAAGGGCGGCCATTGCGGTGAGCATGTTGGACCCGTTGATGGTCGCGAGGCCGTCGCGCGCCTCGAAGACGACGGGTTGAATCCCGGCGCGCTCGAGCGCCTCGGCGGCAGGGAGGCGCTCGCCGCGGTAGAAGGCCTCTCCCTCGCCCAGGAGAACGAGCGCCATCTGCGACATGGGAGAGAGGTCCCCGCAGGCGCCGACGGACCCCTTCTCGCAGCAGACGGGGGTGACGCCGGCGTTGAGGATTTGGACGAGGCGTTCGACGATTAACGGTCGCAGGCCCGAGTTGCCGTGGCAGTGCACGTTGATGCGGCCGCACATGGCCCCCCTCACGACCTCCTCCGGCATCGGCCCGCCTATGCCGGCGGCATGGCTGTACACGAGGAAGCGCTGGAACTTCTCGACCTGGTCCGGAGTGAGCACGACCTCCGAGAACTCCCCGATTCCCGTGTTCACGCCGTACATGATTTCCCTGGCCTTAATCTTCTCCTCGCACATGTCACGGCATTTGGAGATGCGGTCCCACGCGTCCTGCGCGACCTCGACCTTTTCGCCGTGCCTCGCGACGGCGACGACGTGCTCTATCCTGAGGCTGTTTCCGTCGAGCTTAATCATTTCGAGTCTCCTTATGCTGTCGGCCGCGAATCGGCCGTGACTGGCCGGAGGGGGGCGGCGATGGGGCCCAGCCTGCCGGGCATGCAAGGAGAAAAGCATAGTTGCGGCCGCAGGCTTTGTAAAGCGAAACCGCGAATACGGCTTTACACGGGCCGGCGGGATGGTATATACCGGGCCTGCCGGATCCGGCGGGCGATTGCCGATTCGATTCCGGGCGAAGGAGCGGGAAATCCGGCTCTGGCGTGCGGATTGAGCGCAGTGGCCAATCGAGCCTGAGCACAGATTCCCGCCCGCCCCGCGCCGGTCCGGGCCGTCGAATATGAGCGTGCCCGACACGATTGAAGGCAGCCGCGGGACCGGGAAATGGCCGGTCATCGCGGTTCTCCTGGTGATTGCCGCGTTCAACGCGGTCAACATCGCCTGGAACGCCGCGGACAAGCGGGTCATGCTCTGGGACGAGGTGTCGCACTACAAGAGGAGCATGAAGTGCGGCTTCCTGATCTTCGAGAGCGGCCGCGTGACGAGGAGCGGCAGGTCGGACGACGGCGGGCTCGGCGAGGCGGCCGAGTCCGTGCCGCGCGCAATCAGGGCTCCCGCGGCGGGATACGTCGGCGCGGCGGCGTGCGTCTTCGGCGGGCCCAAGCATCCTCCCCTCGCCTACATGGCGGCGGCGCCGGCCAGCTACCTCGGGCCGGGCAAGGACGCGACCGTGGGATTCTCCACGGCGGTCTTCTCCGCAATCCTCCTGCTTTCGGTCTTCTACATCGGCAGCAGGCTGTCGAACGGCTGGGGCGGCGTGCTCTCCGCGGTAGTGGCGGCGTCAATGCCCCAGATTGTCTACCTCGGATGCAGGTTCCTCCTGGACATCCCGCTCGCTGCGATGTGCGCGCTGACCTATGCCGCATACGTTTCCACGGGCGATTTCCAGAGCCGGAGGCGCTCGGTGCTCTTCGGCGTGGCATTCGGGCTGGGGATGCTGGTCAAGGAGACGTTCCCGGTCTTCGCGGCGCCGATATTCGCGGTCGCCGCGTGCAGGGCTGCGTCGGCTCGCATGCGCGGCCTCGGGCCGGAGAAGCTCAGGAACGCCGCGCTCGCGGCCCTGGCCGCCGCCATGACGTCGGGCTTCTGGTTCGCCTTCTACCTGCCCGGGCTCATCAAGGTGTTCACCAAGCACCAGTTCATGGGCGGCGTGGAGATGGATCCTGCCTGGAGCGAGCCGGCCGGCGCCATGTACTACCTGGTCGGGCTGGTCATACAGTGCTCGATTGTCTTCGCATGCGCCTTCGCGCCCGCCCTCATCGTGTTCCTGAAGGCGAACCTGCGCAGGGCGGAGCTCGTACCGATTCTCCTGTGGATGGCCGTGCCCTTCGTCTTCTTCACGCTCATATCGAACAAGGACTTCCGCTACACGACGTCCTGCCTGCCGGCCGTGGCGGTGGTGATAGGGTCCGCCGCGGCATCCCTCAGGCCGCGCGCGCTGGCCGCCGCTCTGTCGCTGCTCCTCGCGGGTTTCGGAGCCGCCCAGTACGCCTGCATGATGACCGGCAGACCCGCCCTGCCGCACGCGACCGTGAGCTTCCCCGAGTGGACGGGGTTCGCGAAAGCCGAACTGAGCCTGTTTCCCCGGCATTTCGTCCCTGAGGCGCCCGCCCAGTCCCAGGCGGTGCGTGGGCTGGTCGGGCTTCTGACGGCGGAAAGGGACGCGGCGGAACTCAAGGGGCGGGACAGGCTCGTGGTAAGCTACACGTTCGACCTGCCCGAGCTGTCCACGCCGGTGGACTTGAGGTTCCTGAGGGACAACCTCGAGGCCCTGTACACCGGCAAGGGAGTGGAGGTTTTCGCAAGGACCGCCGTCTACAATCCCGCGCAGACCCTCGAATCCGACATCGTGGTGGTCAAGCTGGGCGGCGCGACCGCCCCGCCGCACCTCGAGGACCGAGCCAGGGAGGCCGTCAAATTCGTCAAGGACAACCGCAGAAGCTTCGTCCCCATAAACCTCTTCAATCATTCCGACCGTTCCAGGGTGGTGGTCTACAGGACGGTTCGGAGCGGCGAGACCGGGGGAGGCAGGTGACATGGCCGAAGGAAGGACCCTGGAACGGGCAGGAAGACGGCTGACGCCGTTCGGGGTGATTCCCATCGTCAACGTGGTCGCTGCCCTCCTCCTCGCCTGCGGGGGGCTTGAGGAATTCGAGGCCGAGGCCCGCCCCGCGCCGAGGTCCCGCAGGCTCATGGCCGGGGCAGTGGACGCGTGCATCGCCTACTGCCTGATGCTCCTGCCGGGCGCCGGCTGGCTCCTCGCGATGCTGTTCTGCTTGTTCCGCGACTGCATGTTCAGGGGAGGACGCAGCCCCGGCAAGCTCCTCATGGGAGTCAGGGTCGGAATCGAAGAGGGGCGCAGGCTCTCTCCGCTGACCGGCTTCCTGCGGAGCGCCCTGGTCGGCGTGCCCCTGCTCCAAATCCCGGGCCTGCTGGCGGAAGCGGCCGCGGTCCTGATTTCAGGCAGGGGCATCGGGGATTTCATCGGCGGAGGGACCGTGGTCAGGTCCGGCCTGCCCGAAACACGGCCGGAGGAATCCGGGCCCGAGGGCGAGGCCGTGGCCGGGGATGCCGGCCTCTTCCTGAGCGTGGTGATTCCGGCCTACAACGAGGAGGCGAGGATTGGGCCCACGCTGGACAGGGTGGCCTCGTACCTCGGGGAGAAGGGAATAGCGGCCGAGATAATCGTGGTCGACGACGGCAGCTCCGACCGCACCGCGCAGGTCGCGACGGAGGCCGCCGCGAGGCACGGGGTTGTGAGGGTCCTCTCCAACGGCCGCAACCGGGGCAAGGGCTTCACCGTGAGGAACGGCGTGTCGAACGCACGGGGGAAGTACGTGCTCTTCTCCGACGCGGACCTGTCGACGCCCATCGAGGAGGTCGGCAAGCTGCTTCCGGCGCTGGAATCCGGCGCGGGGGTCGCACTGGCGTCCCGTTCAATCGAGGGGTCGAGCATCGAGAAGGCGCAGCCGTTCGCGAGGCGCGTCATGGGGCGCGTGTTCAACCTGATTGTGCGATCGGTCGCGCTCCCGGGCGTGCGGGACAGCCAGTGCGGGTTCAAGTGCTTCACGCGCGAGGCCGCTGCGGCCGTGTTCCCGCTGCAGAGGATTGAAGGCTTCGCGTTCGACGTGGAGGTCCTCTACATAGCGAGGAAGCTCGGGTTCGGCATCGCCGAGGTGCCGGTGCGCTGGATTGACAGCCCGGACTCGCGTGTGAGGAGGCTCTCTGATCCGCTCCGGATGTTCGCCGAGGTCGCCAGAATCAGGCTGAACGACTGGTCCGGCCTCTATCCTTCGAGGAGAGGCGGGGGAAGGAAGGAGACCGGTGGCGGATAGGGTCCTCGCTTTCGTGTGCATGGTGTGCCCGGCATGCGCCGCTTCGAGGATGTGGCCGAGGTCGGCGGTGCGCAGGGCCGTGGGCGCATACTCGCGGTTCTGCCCCTTCTGCAGGGCGGCGAGGAGGCTGGCGGACGCCTCGGGCGGGGAGGAGGCCGGCAGCAAGATGGCCGACGGGGTCGTGCTCATGCTCTGGGCCGCGGCGGCCGCCGTCGCGGCGCTGGCCGCGGCGGCCGCGTTCTGAA
>JBFZBV010000048.1:0-2767 GCA_041308285.1 Planctomycetota bacterium
CCGAGCTCTACCGGAAGGAGAAGGACAAGGCCGGTAAGCCGCCGGACGGCTTCATCTCCGTGGAGCGCATGGCGCGCGAGGCGTTCGACGTAATCACCCGCATGAAGCACGCCCACACGGACTGGGAGCTCATGGGGAAGTACGGCTTCAACACGTCCGACTTCGTGAGGGGGTTCTACGAGAGCAACGGCGAGAAAATCGAGATTAAGGACCCGGAGACGGTGAAGTCGGTCGACGAGCTGCTTACCTGGAAGGCGCGCTCCACTCCGCCCCAGGCCCTGCACCTCAACGCCGGAATAGTGGCGGGATACGCCCCCGGGGACGGGTTCGCCATCTTCGGCGTGTCCATGATCACGCCCTACGTCGAGCCCGTCCAGGAGATTTTCCTCGCCGACGGGTCGGGGAGGGACATGACGACGGTCGTGTTCACCGAGGACCTGAACCACAGGACGCTGGCCCAGCGCCGCGGGGACATCGACCCGGTCGAGGGCATGATGACGATGTTCGACGCCCTCAACGCCGCTTTCACGCACGACATCGGCGTGGGGGGATATCCGTGCATAATCATGATTGACGGGTCCAGGAAGAACCCGTCGGAGATCGTCTGCCGAATCCAGGACCACAGGGGCAAGCTCGGCGCGGAGATCTGCTCGGCCGAGACCCGGGGTTTCCTGACCACGGACGCCGCGGGCGGTCTAATCCAGAGGCTGTTCTTCGACAGGGAGGCGTTCGAGACGGTCGAGCAGGACCTCTGGAGCGCGGCGAAGAACCCGAAGGGCCTGCTCAGGATGCTCAGGGGCTACAAGTAGCCTTTTCGGGGGTACGGCGGCCCGGGCGGGCCGGCCCAGACCGTCCGGGGGCCCGTACCGCGCTTTGAATCGCATGGCCATGCTCCTCGCAAGAAAGATCTACCTTCCGGCATTCGCGTTCTTCGCGGCGGCCGGCGCCGCCGTGGCGATAGCCTTCCTGCAGGAGGCCGGATTGGCGAGAATCCTGCCGTTCCTCAGGCCGGGGACGGCGTACGAGGCTGGGCAGGCGGTGTTCGTCGCGTATCTGGTATTCGCTTGGCCTTTCACGGCGTCGTACGCGAGGCGCAGGATGGCGAAGACCAGGCTGGGGCACATCCGGTTCGCCGCCGCCTCGATGGGGCCGCCCGCGGCCCTTTACCTGCTCATGCTGCCCCTGTTCGCCGTCTCGGGCTTCTACACGGACAAGGGCGCGAATCACGCCCTGTCGCTCTGCCCGGCGTACTGCGCCTTCGCGGTCGCCGTGATTGCGCTGCTGAGGCTCAAGTTCTACTTCGAAATCCGCGTCATGAGGATGTACGTCGCCGCGGCGTTCGCCGCCTGCGCCGGAATCCCGGCCATCGATTTCATCCTGCGCACGACCCTCGGACTCGGCACCGGGCCCTTCGCGGCGCTGAATCCGTTCGGCATGCTGGCCGGGTCGCTCGCCGAGGCGGACGCCGGCGTCCCCGCCTGCGTGTGGTGGTTCACCGCCGCCTGGTCCGGGGCGGCCCTGATTCTCGCGTCCGTCCCGGCAGCGGCCAGCAGGCCTCCCCTGGACGCCCTTGTCGACATGAGATACATCCAGAATGAAGCCGAAAACGCCTCATAACGCAATCGCTGCGGCCCTCGCGGGCCTTGCGGCGCTCGCGGCGTGCTTCGCGGCCGAAGCCCGAGGCCAGGTCACGATTGAGGCGAGGGCGAGGTTCGGCGGCTACTACCGCCCGAGCGGGTGGGTGCAGTACGTGGTCACGACCGTGAACGCGGGCAGCGGATTCCAGGGCCGGCTCTCCGTGTCCGGGTCGGGCATGACGACCTTCGAGCGCAGCGTGTTCGTCAATCCCGTGAGGCAGCAGCACGTGCTCCCGGTCCTGGTCCACTCCTTCGTGCAGGACCTCAGGATTAGGGTACTGACGGAGGAGGGCGAGAAGGTCGGAGAGGCGAACCTGCCGCCGCCGAGGCCGCTTTCGCCCGGGGACATGCTCGTGGGATTCACTCAGGAGTCGGGCACGGGCCCTGACATGGACCCGCAGCACTACCTCGGGCACCGCGGAGTGCTCGGCACGGCGATGAGGACCGAGGACCTCCCGACAACGGCCAAGGGGTACGAGAACTTCGAGGCCCTCGTTCTCGCCGACGTGGACAGCCAGGAGCTTGATCAGCTCAAGATGCAGTCCATCGGCAGGTGGGTCGACGGGGGCGGCCATCTGGTCATCTCGCGCTGTTCCCTGCTGTTCGACCAGGGCGCGACGCCCCTCATGAACGCCCTTTTCCCGGGGTTCGAGGCGGCGCCGCGGCCGGACCCCTCGGCGCTGATTGGGAGATGGGGCAGGTACGACCACACAATCGAGGCCATGCACCTGCTCGGGGCGTCTCCGGAAGACGCGTTCTTCCAGGAGGACAGCCTGCTTTTCCTCCGGCTGCCGCGGGGCAGGGGCCTCATAACGATTCTCGCCATCAATCCCGGATCGCCCGAAGCCCAGGCGTGGAGCTTCGAGAAGAGGCAGCGCCTGTGGGAGAGGATAATAGCGGGCGACGAGGGGGGCCGGACGCGGCGTGTCGGGGCCGCGGGCACGGAATGCGTGTCGCCGTCCGCGTTCGCGTTCTTCGGACCCCCGGAGTGGCCCGCCTCGGCCGTCGGGACGAGCGCGGTCTGGGCGTGCGCGTACGCGGGATTCGCCGCGCTGCTGTGCGCCTTCCTCCACCTGTTCGTCGTGAGGCGCTTCCTGTTCGCCGCCGCTGCGGCCGCGGCCGGGGCGGCG
>JBFZBV010000049.1:0-2876 GCA_041308285.1 Planctomycetota bacterium
GGATCACGGCACTGAGTGCCGTGGCTACATCTGAATCTGCCGTCTCGCTGTGCGTGCGGTATTCATCTCTCTTATTGCGAGCGCCCGCCCGCCCCGCGGGTGGGCGCTCGCAATGACTGAAGAAGAGAGTGCTTCTGGATCGGGTCTTCGAGACCTTCATTCTCGAAGGTTCTGTCCGCCTTCGTCTCTGTGTTCATGCGAGGACGGAGCAAAGCCCGCCCCGCCTTTGCCTGGCGTCCTGTACCAGGGTTTCGGCGGATCTTCGGCTGATTACCGATTACAGTTCGCCGAAGCCCGGCTTCGATTGATTTCGCACGCCCTAAACCCTAGAATCGCGACCCGTGCGCGGTCCCCGCGCGTGAAACGATCCAAACGGCAAATCCCGGTCGAGGTCCGGCATGAACGACAAGAAACTATCCGTGCTTGTCGCCGCCCTTCTGGCGCTCCTGCTTCTCGGCTGCGCCGCGATGCAGAGATGGGCGGCGCCGAAGTTCGAAGGCAAGGGCCCCCATGAGGGAGCGGCGAAGATGACCAAGGAGCAGTGCTTCTCCTGCCACATGCAAGGCAAGGACGGGGCTCCCAAGGCGCCGGAATCCATGTACGAAAAGACGGATTGCAGCGGATGCCATCTCAGCCGGTGACGGACGCTGATTTCGCAGAGGACTGCCGCGCCGGATTCATTTCGAATCCGCATCCGGGCGACGAAGGCAGATCCCTTGCGCACCGATTCCCGGAGTAATATGGAAACCGCGGCCTGACCGGCCTGCCATGCCGCGGCTTCATGGCGTGCTGTTGCGCAACGATTGCGGGTTGTGGAGGCGCATATGAGGAAATACGGAAGATTCGCGAAACCGGCGTGCATGCTGTGCCTCGCGTCTGCGGCGTGCGCCCTGGTCTGCTCGCTGTCATGGCCGCAGGACGAAGCCCTTGCGGCGCCGAACGGCCTCCGCTTCGACAGGATAAAAGGGTACGAGGACTGGCAGTTCATAGCGGCCCACGTCAGGTCGGACAAGAAGGACATGAGGTACATCCTGGGCAACGACGTCGCGGTCAAATCGTATCTCTCGGGCGCCGGGGCCGGGGGGTCCGGATTCGGGGAGGGCTCGATTCTGGTGAAGGTGAAATACGCCGTCGAAACCGGGCGGGACTGGAAGGAGAGCATCGAGCCGGGAAAGCTGGCTGCGATTGAGTACATGGTGAAGGACTCGAAGGCGTTCGCGGATACCGACGGCTGGGGCTACGCCCAGTTCCCGTGGGACGCGGCTTCCGGGAAGTTCAGGGCCGGCGGGGACGGGCCGAAGTTCCACCATGCGTGCCACGCATGCCACGCCGAGAAGGTGAAGAGCCGCGACTTCGTGTTCACGCGTCCCAGGCATCCCAGGTTCGGGCATGAATGGGCGGAATCCGGAACGGAAGCCGGGAAGCAGCTCGAGGGCCTGGCCGGATCGGGCGGGGCCCCCGGCGGCGGCGCCGAACCGAAGTCCGGAGCCCCGAAAGCGGACGGCAGGATCGAAGAGGGGGAGTACGGGTCGAAGATTGTTCTCGGCGGCGGCGTCATGACGCTCCACATCGGGGTCGACAGGGAGTTCCTGCGCATCGGCATCGAGGCGAAGACGACCGGATGGGTGTCGGTGGGCATAGAGCCCACGGAGTTCATGAACGAGGCCGACATGATTTTCGGATGGGTGGACGCCGGCGGCAAGGCGCACGTCGAAGACCAGTGGTGCCGCGGGAAGTTCGGCCCTCACGTGCGCGACGACACGATAGGCGGGAAGGACAGCCTCCTTGATCGCGGAGGGTCCGAGAAGGACGGAGCGACGGTGATAGAGGCGAAGCGGCTGCTGGACACCGGCGACAAGTACGACAAGCCGGTTCCCGCGACCGGGAAGTTCCGGTTCATATGGGCCGTGGGGTCGTCCGATGATCCCGCGTCGCAGCATGAAAGGAGGGGCGAAGGCAAGGCGGGCGTCTCCGCGCCGCCTCCCGTCATGCCGGACTCTCCGGGCGGGAGACCGGCCTGGCCCGGCCATGCCATGCTGATGGGCCTTGCGACGGTCTTCCTCATGTCCGCAGTCGTCGTGGCGATGAGAAGGGAAGGCGACCGGGCCTGGCTCGCGAAGCACAAGACCCTCGGGGCCGTGGTGGTGCTCGTATTGTCCGCGGGCGTTCTGGCCGCGTACCACATGTCGGGTTCCGGGCATCTGAGGGGCATTCACGGTGTCTTCGGGGCCGCGTCGGCAGGCCTGGGGATTCTCACGCCGGCGCTCGGATTCCTCATGACGAAAATCCGGGGGGCTTCGAAAGTGCTCAGGCCCGCCCACGTGTGGTGCGGCAGGCTCGCCGCCGCGTCGCTGGTCGTCTCCTGCGTGCTCGGGGGCTCGATGGTGAGCTGACCCCCCGGCGGTCCCGGCAGCCCATTCCTTGATTCAAGCCCGAGTCCTTCAAAAACGCAAAACCCCGGCACCAAACACAAGCACACCTGGCAATCAAGGGGATCAGCCGGGGGGAACCGCTTTGAAGCTCTTACTCTGCGCCCTTCCGCCTTCGCTTGAATGCTAAAATGGTGAGCTGCGGCGGACTTGGCCAGATTGTTCACAAAGACCAGGATTCTCCTGATCCGCGAACCTCCGGTTCGATATTTGACTCTGTTCCAAGGGCTGAGGTGTTAATCGTGTCGTGGGGTGCCCATCGAAGGCTTTTCGCCAAGGAGAAGGCGGGGCGGAGACTGATTTACCTGATTGAAGCCTTCCCCCCGCACCCCCTTCCTGAAACTCTTCTTCAATTTCGCATCGATTGCGCGCCCTCGACCAGGACGCTCCATCGGCGCGCAATCGATGCGCCTGCAGGCGAAGCAAGACGCTTGCGAAGGTTCAGGT
>JBFZBV010000050.1:0-4862 GCA_041308285.1 Planctomycetota bacterium
GGAATACATGGCTCTCTGCAAGCAGGTGCTGGACTACATACCGGTTCGCGACAAGCACCCGGTCCCCGGGGTCATGCCCATCCTGGCGGGACTCGGCTCGCCCAAGGAGATGGCGGTGCACGACGAGAAGTGGCACACCGAGAACTTCTCGTGGGGCAACGCGCGCGTGCGCCTCAAGGACTACTGGAACGACGAAATCCAGAAGAAGTGGACCGCGTCGATGGAGAACGTGAGGTCGCGGCTCATAAGCTGCTACAACTGCCCGATGAAGTGCGGGGCGATAATCTCCGTCCCCGGCCAGTCCACCTACATGATGAAGTGCTTCTCCAAGCTCACGTACGCCATGGCGGCCTTCTCGGACCTGGATTTCGGGTTCAAAATCGCCCAGCGCGCCACCGAGTACGGCGTGGACGGCTTCTCGACCCCGCAGGTCATGGCATTCGCCCTCGAGCTCCTCGAAGCGGGCATCCTGACGGACAAGGACATGGAGGGGATGCCGGCCGACAAGGAGGGGAGATTCTACTGGCTCCTCGACAGGATTGTCCGTCGAGAGGGCATCGGCGACGTCCTTGCCGACGGCACCCACTGGGCGGCCCAGAGGATTGGCAAGGGGGCGGAGGCGTACGCCCACAACAACATAAAGAAGCACGAGCAGCTGCCGCTCAAGCTCTCCATGCTGAATCCAATCTACTTCCTCATGTACTGCACCGGCGAGAAGGCGAACATCACCCAAATCGAGGGGAACTTCCCGCAGGCCCCGTTCCCCACCATGGCGGAGAGGGAAGAGTTCGTGAAGGACTGGATTCAGGTCCCGGACGAGAAGTTCAAGCGGTATCTGCTCGAGTGGGAGCCGCGCGGCGAGAAATCGATCCCCTTCTACCCCGGCGTCGAAGCGACGTGCGACATAGTGGACTGGCAGGAGAAGATGCACCACATCGACGACGCGCTCGGCACCTGCGCGGGCCTCTCCTCGTTCCCCCTGAAGCCCCCATATCACATACACAACTATCCGCTGTTCATATCGGCGGCGACGGGGATGGACGTCGACGAGGCCGGGCTTTCGCAGACGGCCAGGAGGAACCGGACGCTCGTGAGGGCCGTCAACGTGAGGATGGGGCTCAGGAGGGCGGACGAAAAGCCTCCCGAAGACCACTGGAAGAAGAGGTTTCCGGAGCTCGAGACCAAGCTGCTGGACGGGTACTACAAGTTCCGCGGCTGGAACATGGACGGCGTTCCCACGAAGGAGTCCCTGCACGATCTGGGCATGGAATTCGTCGCGGAGGACTTCATCCGCAGGGGGATACTGAAGGACCGTGAAGAGGCCGCCCCCGGGCAGGTTCAGGCGGCGGCGGAGAAGAAATGACGCGGGAGGTGGCGCCGTGATGGCCGAAAAGAAGAAGAAAATCGTCAAGACGATAAAAATCGACGTCGACAAGTGCAACGGCTGCCGCGCCTGCGAGGTCGCATGCTCGATCTTCCACGCGAAACCGAGATACAGCAGCAGCAACCCCGCCAGGGCGCGCATCAGGGTGTACCACGAGCCCCTCCGTGACCTCTACTTCCCCGTGTACGCAGGCGAGTATACTAAGGCCGAATGCACGGGCAGGGACAGATACACCATCGACGGGAAGGAATACGACGAGTGCGGCTTCTGCAGGGCTTCCTGCCCGTCCAGGGAGCTGTTCAAGGAGCCGGATTCGGCCCTCCCCCTCAAATGCGACATGTGCGAGAGCGACCCTCCCCTGGAAAAGCCGATGTGCGTCCAGTGGTGCATCAACGAGGCCCTGACTTACGAGGTCAGGGAAGAGGAGGTCGACGCTGAAGCCGGGGCGGAGAAGCCGGGCGAACTGGAGACGGGGCTCGAGTCGCTGGCAGACAGGTTCGGGCTGCAGAAGATTCTGGACACCGTGGCGCGCATGTCGAGCAAAGGCAGATGAGCCGAGGCCCGCATGGAGAGGATTGATCCGTGGATTCAGCAGCACCTTTCGGCGAGGTCATAGAGGAGATTAAGAACGCGGGCGGGGGCGTCTTCAGGCTGTGCTACCAGTGCGGGAAATGCGACGTGGTCTGCCCGTGGAACAGGGTGCGGGCGTTCAGCATGCGCAAGATTATCCGCGAGGCGGCCTTCGGCCTGACCGAAATCGAGGGCGAGGAAATCTGGCGCTGCACCACCTGCGGGACATGCCCCCAGGAGTGCCCCAGGGGCGTGAAGCAGATTGACCTCGGCGTGTCCCTGCGCAGGGTCGCCTCGAACTACGGAGTGTTCCCGGCGTCCGTCAAGCCCGCGCGCGCCGCGGGCGGAAGCCTCCTCTCCGACGGAAATCCCCTTCGCGAGGATCGGAAGAAGCGCGCCGACTGGGCTGCCGGACTGCCCGTGAAGCCGTTCGCCGAGGGCATGGAAGTGCTGTTCTTCCCCTGCTGCTACAACTGCTACGACCCGAGGATGAAGAAGGCCGCCGCGGCCACTGCCGAGGTCCTGGCCAGGGCGGGGGTCGATTTCGGCATTCTGGGCGCCGAAGTCTCCTGCTGCGGCGAGAGCATCAGGAAAGTCGGCGACGAGCAGGCGTTCAAGGCCCTTGCCAAGGGGAACATCAAGGCTTTCGTCGACCGCGGCGTCAGGAAAATCCTCGTCACGTCGCCCCACTGCTACCACGCCCTGAAGAACGAATACCGCGAGTTCATGGTGAACTTCGAGGTGGTACACGTCTCCCAGTACCTTCTCGGTCTCGTCCGGGAAGGGAGGATCCCGTTCTCCAGGGGCTTCGACAGGAGGGTCACGTACCACGATCCGTGCTACCTCGGCCGGCACAACGGCGTCTACGAGGAGCCCAGGGAGCTCCTGAAGACGGTGCCCGGCCTCGAGCTCGTCGAGATGGCCGATTCCCGCAGCCGCAGCCTGTGCTGCGGCGGAGGCGGCGGCAGAATCTGGATGGAAACGCCGAAGACCGAGAGGTTCTCGAACCTGAGGCTGACGCAGGCGAGGGAGACCGGCGCCCGGGTGCTGGCCACGGGATGCCCCTACTGCATCACGAACTTCGAGGAAAGCAGGCTGACCCTGGGGTGCGAAGAGGCCCTGGAGGTGAAGGACATCGCGGAAATAATCCGCGAGGCGATTTGAGGGACCGGCGGGACCGCGGCCGGGGCGGAGCGGAATGGAAAAGGAAGCAGGAGCAGGAGAGGGGCGGACCGGGCCCGCGTGCGGCGTCGGGGACGTGATGGTCGTCGGGGCCGGCATCAGCGGGATCCAGGCCGCCCTTGATCTCGCCACGTCGGGCTACAGGGTCTACCTCGTGGAGAAATCGCCGACGGTCGGCGGCAAGATGGCGCAGCTCGACAAGACCTTCCCCACGAACGACTGCTCCATGTGCATCGAGTCCCCTAAGTTCATCGAGTGCGACAGGCACCCCAACATCGAAATCCTGACCTACACCGAGGTCGCCTGCGTCGAGGGCGAAGCAGGGGACTTCAAGGCCACCCTCGTCAGGAAGCCGAGATACGTCAGGGAGGACAAGTGCACGGGCTGCACGACCTGCGTGGAGTACTGCCCTGTTATGGTCCCGGACCCCTTCAACCAGGACCTCTCTTCGAACAAGGCGATACACATATACTTCTCCCAGGCCGTCCCCCTGGTCACGTACATCGACGAGAACTGCCTCTACCTCAAGGACAAGAAGTGCACCATATGCCAGAGCGTGTGCAAGAACGACGCCATCGACCTCCGCCAGACGGCGGAGAAGATGGAAGTGAAGGTCGGGGCGATAGTGCTCTGCCCGGGCTACGATACCTTCGACCCTGCGAAGAGGGGCGACTACGGCTACGGGACGATTGAGAACGTGGTGACAAGCCTCGACTTCGAGCGGCTCCTGTGCGCCACGGGGCCGCACGAGGGCGAAATCCTCCGCCCCTCGGACAGGAAGCACCCGCACAGGATGGCGTGGATTCACTGCGTGGGGTCGAGGCAGGTCATCGAGGGCGGCAACGGCTACTGCTCCTCGGTCTGCTGCTCGTACATCCAAAAGCAGGTGATTCTGGCCAAGGACCACGACGCTGACGCCGAGTGCACGATATTCCACAACGACGTCAGGTCGTTCGGCAAGGATTTCGAGCGGTTCTACCAGAGGGCGGAGAAGCTCCCGGGCGTCAGGTTCATAAGGAGCTACGTCTCGATAGGGAAGGAGATGCCCGGGACGAAGAACGTCACTATTCGGTACTCAACGGAGGACGACGGCGTGAAGGAGGAGGAGTTCGACCTCGTCGTGCTCGGGGTCGGGCTGAACCCTCCGGAAGACGCCAAGGCCCTGGCGGAGCAGTTCGGCGTCGAGCTCGAACCCCACGGATTCTGCCGGATTAATCCCGCGAATCCCATCGAGACCAGCCGGCCCGGGGTTTTCATAAGCGGCGCATTCCAGGGCCCGGTGGACATCCCCGAGTCGGTCGTGACCGCGAGCGGCGCCAACGCCCTCGCAGGACGCCTCCTGCGATCGAGGCGCGGGAAGCTCGCAAGGGAACGGGTCTATCCGCCCGAAAGGGACGTGTCGGGGGAGAAGCCCAAGGTCGGCGTGTTCGTGTGCCACTGCGGCGCCAACATCGGGAGGGTGGTCGACGTCCCCTCGGTAGTGGAGTACGCGAAGACCCTCGAGAACGTCGGCCACGCGGAGGAAGGCCTCTTCGTATGCTCCACGGACGCAGCCGAGAAGATATCCAAGACGATCCGCGAGAAAGGCCTCAACCGCGTGGTCGTCGCAGCGTGCACGCCGCGCACCCACGAGCCCCTTTTCAGGGACACGCTGCGCGAAGGCGGCATCAACCAGTATTTCTTCGACATGGCGAACATCAGGGAGCACTGCTCATGGGTCCACTCG
>JBFZBV010000051.1:0-4798 GCA_041308285.1 Planctomycetota bacterium
GAGCGACTCGAACGATTCCCAAATCTGCTGCTTCGGCGACAACGTCTTCGTGGCGTGGACCGACAAGCGCAACGGCTCGGACGACGTGTACGCGAGGTTCTCGACCGACGGCGGCAATGCCTGGCCGGCAGCGGAATTCAGGCTGGACACCGACACGGCGGGAGCGGCAGCTTCGTTCGGCGTCAGGATTGTCTCATGGGGCAACGCCCTCTATTCGATCTGGCGGGACATGAGGAACGGCAACAACGACATCTTTTTCAACTCCGTCAGATAGGCTCTGCTTCGCAAGGCAGAATGACGAGAGGAGACTCGAACATGAAGTCCGGAACATGGCCCCTTGCCGCGGCCTTCGCCGCCATGGTGCTTCTCCTCCCCGCGTGCGGCGGAAAGACCACCACGGTGCCGTGGACCCCGAAGATCACGGTGACCGGGATTTCGCCCGCGTGCAGCGGGACGAACGTGGCCACGCCGGTGACGATTTTCGGCGTCGAGTTCCAGGCCGGCGCAACGGTCGTCATCGGCGGAAACCTGGCAGCATCGCCGGCAGTGGTATCGACCACCCAGATTACGTGCACCGCGCCCTCGGTGGCGTCCAGCGGGTTCGCGGACGTGACCGTGAACAATCCCGACGGCAAGTCCGCCACGCTCGCAGGCGGGTTCGAGTACGACGGTGTCGCCCCTCCGGCCGTAACGAACTTCCAGGCCTCGTCCGGCTTGGGCCTGGTCACGCTGTCCTGGACCAACCCGGCGTCGTCCGACTGGCGGGGCGTGATGATTCGCAGGGGCGCATGGGACTACCCGATGACGGCGTCCGACGGGGCGCTGGTCTACTCCGGCGCCAATCAGAATTGCACTGACTCCGGCCTCACGAACGGCGCGAGGTACTACTATTCGGCGTTCTCGTACGACAAAATCCCTAACTACTCCGCGGCCGCGAACGCCGAAGGCCTCCCCACGTCGCCCCCGACGCTGGCCAACCCGCATTCAATCTTCGAGAGCCAGGCGCCCGGCGGCGAGGTCCTCTTCAGGGTCCATGCATCCGACACGGACGGCAGCGTGGACCTCGTGGAAGTCGACCTGTCGGCCATAGGCGGATCAGCGACCCAGCAGATGCACGACAACGGCGCGTACGGGGACCAGATTCCCGGCGACGGGGTGTTCTCCTGGCTCGCGACCGTGGAGCAGGGGACAACCATAGGCGCCAAGAACCTGCCGATAACGGCATGGGACGACGCCGGCGCCTCCGCGTCGGATTCGGTTTCCCTGACCGTGACGGAATTCCTCCTCGACTTCGCCAACAAGAGACTCGATACGAAGGAACCCGGAGCCACGGACTCCATGTCCCCTGCAATCGCGTGCAACGGCGGCGTGGTTTTCGCCGCATGGGTCGACATGAGGAACGGGGACGCCGATGTTTACTGCAACCAGTCCTTCGACTGGGGATCGAAATGGGGGGCGTACGATAGCAGGCTGGATTCGGGCGGAACCGCCCAGCTTGTGGGCAACATAAGACTCGCATGCTCGGGGAACTCGGTCTTCGCCGTATGGCAGGATCTCAGGAACGGCATCTGGAGCGCCGACGTCTATTTCCGCCCTAGCCCGGCCTTCGGCTGGATATGGATGGCCGAACAGCGACTGGACAGCCAGGGGGCTTCCAACAGTCCATCCGTGAAGCCGCAAATCGCATTCTCCGGCAGCAGGATTTACGTGGTCTGGCAGGAAAACAGGGGCGGGACATACGAGGACATCTATTTCAACTGCTCGGACGACTGGGGCAGCACGTGGCTCCCCGCGGACATCAGGCTCGACGATATCGCTTCGAGCGCCGATTCCAGGAATCCAGTCATAGCCTGCTCCGGCAACAGCGTGTACGTCGCGTGGATGGACAACAGGAATGCCGGCGGGAGCGACGTCTACTTCACCAGTTCAATCACCGGCGGGACCGGCTGGCGGCCGGACCAGCGCATATCCCAGACGAACATGGTCTTCGGCGGCCCGCAGATTGCCTGCTCCGAGTGGAACGTATTCGTGGTATGGCCGGACAGCCGCGGAGCCCTGGGGAAGCCGGACATCTATTTCGACAAATCCACTGACGGCGGATGGACCTGGCTCGCCAACGACATCCGCATTGATACGGACGGCTCCGGCACAGCGGATTCGACGGACCCGGTAATCGCCTGCTCCGGAAACGACGTTTACGTGGCGTGGTCCGACAAGAGGAACGGCTATACGGACATCTTTTTCAACGCGTCCTCGGACGCCGGGGCGAACTGGATGTCGTCCGACCTGCGGCTGGACTGCGACATGCCGGGCGCGGCTACGTCGGACAAGCCGGTGATTGCATGCTCTGGCAACAACGTCTACGTCGGCTGGTCGGACTACAGGAACAATTCCTCCGAAACGGAGCCCTTCTTCAACTACTCGCTCGACGCCGGATCCACGTGGCTCGCGACCGACATCAGGATTCCAAGCTTCTTCCCGGGGACGGCCAACGCCAAGAACCTCAAGATGGCTTGCGCAGGCCAGGACGTGTACTTCACATGGAACGACGACAGGTTCACGACGAACGACATCTGGTTCCAGCATGGCCGCGTGAAGTGGACCCCCCAGGCCGGCATGTCGGACTTGCGGGTGGACAGCGAGACGGTTTCGAGCGTGCCCGCGGACCATCAAATCGCATGCTCAGGGAACAACGTCTACCTGGTCTGGGCCGAGGACCGGTCGGGTTCGGCCAACAAGGACATCTACTTCAACGTGTCCCGCGACGGGGGATTGACCTGGCAGACATTCGACATGCGGCTGGACAAGGACACTGCGGGCGCGAACGACTCGGTCAAGCCGAGAATCGCGTGCTCGGGCGACTATGTATACGTCGTCTGGGAAGATTCGAGATCCGGCGGGTCCATCTACTCCGTGCGATCCGCCGATGGAGGATTGGGCTGGTCCGGCGAGACCATGCTGTGCACGGCCGGAATGAATTCCAGGACTCCCGACATCGCGTGCTGCGGCCAGAACGTATATGTCACCTGGTCCACGGGGAACGACATCTACTTCAGGTATTCATGGACCGGCGGGACCGGCTGGTCGCCCGCGGCCCCCACGAACGTCAGCACCGGCACCGCGGGGGTCGGCGCGGCGCTCAATCCGAAAATCGCCTGCTCGGGCGAAGCGGTCTACGTGACCTGGCAGGACGACAGGCTCGGCACTGGTCTGCACGACATCTACTTCAACTTGTCCCCCGACGGCGGAGCCACATGGGGATCGCCCGACGTCCGCGTGGACCAGGACACCGTCAACAACCATTCCCAGAAGCCGCAAATCGCATGCGACGGCCATGTCGTCGCCATCGTGTGGGAGGATCGCAGGAACACGCTCTGGGATATCTACATGAACACATCTTCGTCTTGCGGCACATCGGGCACCTGGATGAGCGAATCCCGGGTCGAAACCGACTCAGCCGGGGCGGCCAACTCGACGAAACCGCAGTTCTATTACGGCGGGGCTTTCTCATGCGGAGCCTGGGAGGACGACCGGAACGGCGGGCCGGACGTGTTCTTCAAATCCGGGAGCGGATTCGCATCCCCGCCGGTCGACGCCCAAATCGACGGGGATTCCTCCTATGCGTTCGCCTCGAGCGACCCGGTCGTGGCCGTGTCCGGGAGTATAGTGGTGGTGTCCTGGCTGGATTACCGCAACGGGCCCTCGAACGGGGCGATATACTTCACGCATTCGCCCGACGGCGGCAGCACGTGGGCTTCGTCCCAGTCGCGCCTCGACTCGTCCGCGACCGCCTCGGCAATCTCGCCGCCCAGAATCGCCCACAACGGCGACGACTTCTTCATCGCGTGGATTGACTCGAGGAACGGCAACGGCGACCTCTTCTTCAACTATGTGAAGTGAAGCATGGCCAAGCACTGCAACAAATGCGGGGAGGAATTCGAGGACTGGGCCGAAATATGCCCGGACTGCAACACTCCTCTCGAGGACGGGCCCGTGCCCGCCAAGGCCGACGACGGCGAAATCCCCCTCGCGCCCGGCCCCACGCCCGATGAGCTCGAGACGTACCAGCAAGCCTGGGTGGGCTCGGCCGAGGACGCCGAGAACATGGCCATAATGCTCCAGGGAGAGGGCATACGCGCCGTCGCGATGCCCGATCCGGCCTTCGACCCGGAAACCGATCCCCCTGTCCGAATCCTCGTCCCCCCGGACCAGCAGCTCCGCGCCATCTGGTTCATCCGCGGCTTCGAGAAGGCCCTGGAGATGTTCGGAGGACCCCCGCCGGAAGAGCCCCCGCCTGAGGAGCCCAAGGACGAGCAATGACGCCAGTTTCCGCCGGGGAGATGAGACTACGGCTTGCGGATGTAGCCGCCCCACTCTGTTGGGGCGGATATGCAAAGATCACGGCAACGGAGTGCCGTGGCTACATGGAAGCTCCTGCGGATGTAGCCGCCCCGCTCCGTCGGGGCGATAAAACCACGGCTCGCGGATGTTGGTGCGAGGGTTCTCCCTAGATTCTCCGTCCTTTCGGGAGGGCGAGGGTCCAGCCACGATTCTTACAGTTCGTCTGGGAGGGCGAAGCTCTGCTGAGCCACTCCCGGGTCGATTAGAATAGCTCACCTGCCTTGCTTCGCCTGTTGGTCGGAGCGTGGGCTACGCAGGCTCTTCGAGCTTGCTTCGCCTGTTGGTCGGAGCGTGGGCTACGCAGGCTCTTCGAGCTTGCTTCGCCTGTTGGTCGGAGCGTGGGCTACGCAGGCTCTTCGAGAGGTTCGCCCTCCCAATCGGCCCGCGGATGCAGCCG
>JBFZBV010000052.1:0-4362 GCA_041308285.1 Planctomycetota bacterium
CGGCGGCCCTGGAGTATGCCCGTTCCGCATCGCCGAATCTCCCGAGCGAAAACGACACCCTGGCAAGCTCCATCCATGCCCGATCGTCCCCGGGTCCGAGCATGGCCGACACCATGAGGGAATCCCTGGCGGCGTCCACCGATCCGGCGCCTGCGAGTGCAATCCCCTCCTCGAGCCACGCCCGGGGGTTGGCCGGGTTTGCGGCCTTGGCCGAGCGGAAGTCGGCAAGCGCCTCCTCCGTCCTGCCCAGTTCCCTCAGCGCCGTGCCCCGGAACAGAGACGCCTCGCCGTCGGGCCCGGCATCCAGGACGGCAGTGTACAGCCTCGCTGCCTCTTCATAGGAGCGCATCCTGAGCGCGGAAAAAGCGAGGTGCGACATGCCGGCCGCCCCGCCCGCCGCCTGCGCCGGGGATTCGCCGCCCCAGCCCGCCCTCATCAACAGCCCGACCGCGACCGCGCCCATGGTCAATGCCGCGGCCAGGACGAATAGCGGCTCGGCGTGCCGACGCAGGAATCTGCCCGCCCTGACCGCCCTGCCGGGCGGCAGGGCTCGGACGCCTCTGCCGGATATGAAGCCGAGCAGGTCGTCCGCCATCTCCCCGGCGCACGAGTACCTGTTCCCCGGCGATTTCTCCATGGCCTTCATAATCACGTGCGCGATTCCCTCGGGCAGGGACGGATTCAGCCTGAGAGGGCTCGGAGGATCCTCGTCCTTGACCTTCCTTATCAGCGAGTTCACGTCCTTCCCGACGAACGGCGGCACGCCCGTCACGGTCTCGTACAGAGTCGCACCCAGGGAGTAGATGTCGGTCCTGAAATCGACGGCCGCGCCGGGAGTCGCCTGTTCCGGAGACATGTACATGGGCGTGCCGACAATCGTCCCGGACGCGGTAATCGTCGCGATGTCCCTCTGCTTCGCCAGCCCGAAGTCGCAAATCTTCACGCCGCCGGACCCGTCCACCATGATGTTCCCCGGTTTGATGTCCCTGTGCATCACACCCGCGCGGTTCGCGAAATGCACCGCCCTCGCGGCTTCCAGGATTATCCGCAGGGCCGAATCCAGGGGCAGCCTGCCGTGCGCCAGCATGTCCTCGAGCGTCCTGCCCTCGACGTACTCCATCGCTATGAAGCACACGCCCTCGGCCTCCCCGACTTCGACGACCGGGACAATCGAAGGGTGCGTGAGCGACGATGCCATGGCCGCCTCGCGACGGAACCTCTCGAGAAGGCTGCCGTCCCCCCCCGAAGCCGGCACCGTCTTCAGCGCGACTGTACGGCCCGAATCGATGTGCCGCGCCTTGAAAACCAGCCCCATCGACCCCTTGCCTATCTCCGCTTCTATCTCGTAGTCGCCGAGCCTGTGGAGCGGAGCGGGGCTTTCAGGACGGCGGTTCGACGGCAGCCTGAACACGCACTGGCATTCGGGGCAGCACAAATCCGCCTCGGTGCCCTCCGGAGCGCGGTATTTCGCGCCGCATCCCGGGCATTCCAGCACCATCCCCTTCCATGAGCCTTCCAGGTCCGACGCCTGCTCCCTGGATATGACGCCCTCTCCGACCAGGAACTCCCGGAGGTTGCCGGCGAACCGGCCCTGTCTGCGCGCCTCCCGGTATTGCGCGAGATGATAGCCCAGTGCAAGCTTCCTCTTGAGGCAGAGGTAGGCGAAGATCTCGTCGGATATTCCGGCTTCGGCTTCCTTGACGTCCGAAATTCTCCGGGAGATGTCCCTGAACTGCTCCTCGGAGATGTAGCCCTTGCTGCGCAGGACGGCGCCTATCTGCCTGGGCGCCCCCGGCCCGTCCATCTCGCCGAGGCACTCTTCGACCTGCTCGGCGGAGACGAACTTCAGCGCGAGCGCGATGCTCGCGAAAAGAGTTTCGTAGTCGGCGCGCATCCTGCACCAGAGTTCGAGGCCGCATCCCGGGTCCGCGGGCTATCGGCCGGGGAGAGCTTCCTCTTCCTTGAGGTACTCAACGATCCGGCTCTCGCAGGACGCCTTCAGCTTGAGGAAGTTCACGCCCACTTCCACGGACCGCTTGGAGACGAGCCGCACCACCTGGCATTCCATCTCTATGCCGTGCAGAGGGGGATCGAGGATCTCTACGATGAGGTCGAAGGGGACCAGCGGGAAGGCCATCTTGGCGGTCTCGATGTCCGTCAGAAGGGCTCCGAAGTTGTTCAGGTTCCGAATCCTGGCGGTTCCGGTATCGAAGGTCCCGCCTTCCCGGAGACCGATGTGCAATTTGGCCCTTATGTTGACGTTCTTCCTTGCGCCCCTGCGTCTGTGGATGTTGCGGAGCCTGGAGAAATCGTATCCCAGTTCCCTGGCGGTCTGGAAGACCTTCTGTATCGTGTCCGACGAAGCCCGGTTGTACGGAAGCTGGTTCAGAATCTTCGTAACCGTCGATCTCGCGAGCCCCAGCCGCTCCGCGATTTCCTCGTGATTCACGGCCATTCGGTCCTCCCCCGGTGCGGGTGCCCGGTCCTGCCCGGCCGCGTCGGCCCGGACGCCGGAAAGTGCCGGGCTCCCGGGAATAACATGTTCGCAAATCAGATATTAAAGCCGTGCGTCTTCTTTCGCAAGGGCAATCACCGCGGATCGGCGCGCCTTATCTCGATCTCGACTTCATGGCCCGTTCGATTTCCCTGTCGGCGTCGCGTTTCTTGAGGGTTTCTCTCTTGTCCCCGAACGTCTTGCCCTTGGCGAGGGCTATTTCGACTTTTGCCATGCCCCTTTTGAAGTAGACCCTGAGAGGGAGCAGAGTGAAGCCCCGTTCGGCGACCTTGCACGCTATTTTGCGTATCTCGCGCCTGTGGAGCAGGAGTTTGCGCCGGCGTTTGCGTTCGTAATCGACGTATCCGCGGTTCTCGTACGGCGCTATATCCATGTTGACGGCGAATACCTCGCCGTCGTTCACCGCGGCGTAGCTCTCGACTATGCTGACTTTGCCCGCCCTCAGCGATTTGACCTCGGGGCCCATGAGGGAGATTCCAGCCTCGAAGGTCTCCATGATGAAGAAGTTGTGCCTCGCCTTGCGGTTGACCGCCACGTCCTTCGCGTCTCCCTGGCTCTTCTTCATCCTCGCATCTCCAGGCCCATGCGCAGGCCGCCTGCGCCTCAGGCCCCGAAGGCCCTGAAACGGCGGCGACGCCGGCGCCTGCACTGATATTACGCATTTGCATGCCGTTCACCATCGAATTCCGTCCCCAGCCCCGCCTTCGCAACCAGGAATCGAACCCAATACAACTGACCCGGCCGCCGGGATTCTGTAGACTGTTGTGCAGGGGCATCCGACCCTGGCGGGGCTGGAGAGCCCGACCGGTGCAGGCGCATCGGCGCCCGCGTGCGCGCAAGTCGGAGGTGGCACATGGCGAATACCGGATTAGGCCGCGGCATGGACAGGATAGTCGACCTAGCCCTCGAAGAGGACATCGGTACGGGCGACATCACGACCGCTGCTCTCGTCCCGGAGAGCGCGTCTGGGAAGGCGCGCTTCACCTGCAAGGGGTCCGGAGTGCTTGCGGGAATGCCGGTCGCACGCAGGGTGTTCGAACGAAGGGACCCGGCCCTCGAGTTCGATATCCTCGTCGAGGACGGCGGACGGGTCAGCCCCGGCGCCCGCATCGCCGAGGTAAGGGGCCGCCTGAGGTCGATTCTCGAATGCGAGCGCACCGCCCTCAATTTCCTCACGCGGCTTTCGGGCGTCGCCACCCAGGCGGCGCGGTTCGCCGAATCGGCCCGGGAAGGCTCCGTGATATACGACACGAGGAAGACCACTCCGGGCTTGAGGATGCTCGAGAAGTACGCCGCGCGCGTCGGAGGCTGCCGGAACCACAGGATGGGCCTCTACGACCAGGTCCTCATAAAGGAGAACCATATAAAGGCCTCGGGCATCGCCTCCCTCTGCGAGATTGTGCGCCGCTGCCGCGCCTGCGCGCCGGCCGGCGTCCTGGTGGAAATCGAGGTGGAGAACATGGCGGAGTTCCGCGACGCTCTGGAAGGCGGTCCGGACATCATAATGCTCGACGACATGAGCGTCGAAGACGTCGAATCCGCCGTGGCGGCCCGGGGAACGAGACCGGTCCTCATCGAGGTTTCAGGAGGGGTGACGATTGAGAGCCTGAAGAGGGGGTTCCCGGAAGGCGTCGACAGGATTTCCTCGGGCGCTGTGATACACTCCGCCCCGCCCCTTGACATCTCGATGAAGGTGGAGTGACCGGCAGGCGCGTCCGTGGAATCTACTTGGCCGGCTTGGCGTCTCCGGCTTCCCCGGCTCCCGCGGAATCGGGCCCGCCTCGGGCGGGCGACTCGGATCCGGCCGCGGCAGGCTTCTTGCGCTCCGCCTTCTTCTTGTGCCTAGG
>JBFZBV010000053.1:0-4068 GCA_041308285.1 Planctomycetota bacterium
CGGGGCAGCATCCGGGCCGGAGGATTCCATGGCCGCCCCCAGGGTCGCAATCCCGTCGCCCAGGGCCGGGGTCTCGAAGCGCACGGGCCGGCGCTCCATGGGATTCAGGAGAATCCTGGCGCTCGAGAAGACCCTGCCGTTGAGGGAAAAGGCCAGCGAATGCCATCCGCCCGCGGAGCTGCGGACGAGCGCTTCCGCGCCGAGCGGCGCGCCCATGCCCGGGCGGCCCAGGATCCGCAGGGACTCCACTCCCGCGTCACGGAACCTACCGCCCGCGGGGCAGACCCAGAGTCTCACGCCCCTGATTGCGGCTGACGTCCTTGCGGCGAGGGCGTCCCCCCTGTTCTGCCTCCCGTCAGTGAGGAGGATTATGTCCCCGCCTGGCGGCAGGATTCCGGATGCGGCCTCAATCCCCAATCCTATGTCCGTCCAGGAGGCGAGGTTTTCCGGCCACTCGGCGGGCCTGGGAACGGTGTCAGACATCGGCGCGAAAGGCCTCACTATCCTGGGGACCGACGCGAACTCCATCAGTGCGGCCATGTCGCCGGGCCCTAGCCTGGACCGGAGCTCGTCGGCGGCGTATCCGGGGTCGCCCGCCCCGGCCCTGGCCATGCTCAGGGACCTGTCGGCGAGGATGACCACGTGATGCCCGTCCCCGGGGACGGAGAGGGTGGGCTCCGAGACCGCGAGTGCGAGAAGGACCGCGGAAAACGCGGCGGGGAGCGTTCTCGGGAGGGCCGCCGGGCCGCGGAAAGCCGCGATTGCCCCGAAGAATCCCGCCGCGGGAATGAGGAGCAGCAGGAAATGCGGTTCGGCGAAATACATACCCACCGTCGAGCGACCCCACAGGGCGACGCGCAGAGCGCGGCGATCGCACAGTATACCATAACCCCAGCGGGCCGGAACGGCATTGTCCGGTCCCGGCCCGGGCGGAATGCGCTCCGGCGCCGCGCGGGATTCGGCTCGAAACGTCGCGCAAACCGCTTGCGAAACGGCTATTGCCGGTTATAATTCCGTTTTTGTTTTTCGCCGAGGCAAAGATGGGAATCATTTCCGTTGTCGCCCAGTGCGGCGGGCAGGGGAACGGCGGGCAGGGCGGGGGCGACTCGGGCGGGAGCCTTCTCGGCCTTCTGCCGCCGTTCATTCTCATGATAGTCGTCTTCTACTTCGTCCTCATAAGGCCGCAGAGGAAGAAGGAGAAGGAGCGCCAGGAGATGGTCAACGCCGTCAAGAAGGGCGACAGGATAGTGACCAACGCGGGAATCAGCGGGTCGGTCGTTTCGCTCAAGGACCAGTGGGTGTTCATCAAGATTGACGAAAATTCCGACACGAAGCTCAAGGTGCTGAGGAGCTCCATCGCGGGGTTCGCGTCGGAATACGAGAAGGAAGAGGGCAAGGCCCCGGACGCCGGCGGCCCGGCGAAATGAGGGAGACTGACATGAACAAGGAACTGCGCTGGAAATTCGCAGTCATATTCGTCGTGCTGTTCGTGAGCGCGTGGTTCGCCGTCCCGTGGGACAGGCCGTTCCCGAAGGGGCTCAAGATGCGCTTCGGGCTCGACCTGCAGGGCGGCACGGAAATCCTCTACAAGCTCGCCTTCGACAAGCTCACGCCGGACCAGCGCAAGGAAATCGAGGGCAAGGACGTCGCGAGCAAAATCATCAACATCATCGAGAACCGCGTCAACACCCACGGCCTCAAGGAGTTCATGCTCCGCAAGCACGGCACCGACATGATCCTCATACAGCTGCCCGGCAGCGACGAGGAGGAGACGGCCAACATAAGGAAGCTCATCGAGACGTCGGGCAAGCTCGAGTTCAGGCTCGTGGCCACCGAGGAATACAAAAGGCAGTACAGGTACCCGATGTCGCCCCCGGACCACAAGTGGATGGAGTATTCGAAGGGCGCGGAAGGCCAGTCGTCGGAACTCATCCAGGTCGTCGATTCCTGGAATTTCACGGGCGAGTTCATAAAAAGCGCCGGGCCCTCGACGGGCGAGGACGGCTATCCCGCCATCTCCTTCGAGGTGAGCCCCGCAGGCCAGGACATATTCGCGGATCTCACGACGGTGAACGTCGGCAGGCAGCTTGCGATTATCATGGACGGCAAGGTGATTTCCGCGCCCGTGATAAAGTCCAAGATATCGGACCACGGGCAGATAACGGGCAGGTTCACGGTCGTGGAGCAGCAGCGCCTCATCACGGTGCTCGAGACCGGAACGTTCCCGGTGGACCTCGACTTCGAGAGCATGAACAGGGTCGGGCCCGGCCTCGGGAGCGACTCCATAAAGATGGGCATCAGGGCCATCGTTGTGTCCCTAATCCTGACTTTCCTGTTCATCGGCGTCTATTACCTCGGCGCAGGCCTGATAGCGGACTTCCTGCTCATGTTCAACGTGGTCATCGTGCTCGGATTCATGACCCTGTTCGGAGCGACGATGACCCTCCCGGGCATCGCGGGCCTCGTGCTGACCGTGGGCATGTCCGTGGACGCGAACATCCTCATCTTCGAGCGAATCCGCGAGGAGAAGGCCAAGGGCAAGACGCTTTCCCAATCCTTGAAGAACGCCTACGAGCGGGTGTTCGTCACCATCCTGGACTCGAACATAACGACCCTTCTGACCGCCGCCATCCTGTACCTCGTCGGCACCGGCCCGGTGAAGGGGTTCGCGGTGACCCTGTCCGTCGGCCTCCTCGCCAGCATGTTCACGGCAATATTCGTGTCCCGCGCCCTTTTCGAGGCTCTCGTGGCCGCCAAGGTGGTCACGAAGTTCAAGACCTTCTCCCTGGTTTCCTCCCCGAACATCAATTTCATAAAGAACAGCCCCAAGGCGATACTGGTGTCGGCCGTGCTCATCTCCGGGGGACTGCTGCTCTTCGCGTACCGCGGGGAGAAGAACCTCGGCATAGACTTCAAGCACGGCACCCTCATCGACTTCAACCTCAAGCCCTCGTCCCCCCTGTCGACCGAGGAGGTCCGCAAGAGGGTAACCGAGTTCAAAATCGCCCTGCCGTCGGGCGGGACGGCAGCGCCCTACGAGGGCGCCGAAGTGCAGGAGATGTGGGAAATCGGCGAGTCGGCCACGGCGGGCGGGGCGGCGTCGCACTTCGAGGTCAGGGTGTCCGAGAGCGAGAAGGCCAAGTCGGAGCAGCTCGAGACCGACATCAGGATGCTCTTCCGGAACGAGCTGATACCCGCGCCGTTCACGGACGAGACCTACGTCTCGGACCTCTACAGGGTGTCCTTCGATTTCGACCTCCGCGCGGAAGCCAACGTGGACAAGGTCAAGGCCCTCGCCGACGTGGGCGCAAGGCTGTACCCGGGCAGGATATTTTCCAAGGTGGAGAGGTCCTACAGCACGAGCTTCCGCTACGAGTCCGACCTCGTGCGCATCGACCCGGACAAGGACAGGACCGCAGTCCTCGCGAACGACAGGATTGAGGCCCTGCGGGGCGTCATCAACGCGGAGTTCGAGCTTGCAGGCGAATTCCCGAAGAACCTCAACATCGTCCAGCATGCGGACCTGAGCCTCAATCTCAACCTGAGCGAGGAGATCGAGGCCGCGAAAATCATCGAGATACTGAAACCCTTCAGGGAAGTCGAAGTCCAGCCCGCCACGGGGAAATCCCACGTCTTCGCGTTCAAGGCGACGGGCTTCAAGAGCCTGGCGGGCGAGGCCCCGTTCCAGAAGCGGATTCACGACTGGAAGGCGGAACTCCGCAAGAAGCTGGGCGAAGAGAGGATCCGCCTGTCGGAGCCGATTCCGCGCAAGCAGACCATCGGGCCGGTGGTCGCGTCGGAACTCACCGAGCAGGCCACGTGGGCAATCATCCTGTCCCTCATCGTCATGGTCATCTACATGGCCTTCAGGTTCAATTTCGGCGGATCCTCCCCGTATGCGGACCAGGCGGGGCTCGGCGCGTTCGTGAAGGAGCTGTTCTACAAGGCGAGGTACGGCATCGCCGCGGCAGTCGCCCTGTTCCACGACGTGGCCATAACGATTGGCTTCATCGCCATCTTCGGCGAACTCGGAATCCTTGACGCCAAAATCGACCTCCAGATTCTCGC
>JBFZBV010000054.1:0-3500 GCA_041308285.1 Planctomycetota bacterium
GACCGAGTTGGATATGACCGCGTCGAAGGAGCCGTCCCTGAAGGGCAGGTCCTCGGCGGCCGCAGCCACGTCCGTGGTGTCGTAGCGCACCAGGTCGAGATTGACCACGTTGTCGAAATACAGCGGGCGCCTCCCGGCCCCGCAATCGAGAATCATCCCGCTCCCGAACCTGTCGATGATTGAGAATATCCCCGCGTCGTAGCTGTTCGAGGAGGCGACAGGCGGCACGCCCGGCCGCGATCCCACGCCGGGGCAGGCCGGGAGGAAGTCGAAGAACCCCTCGTCGTCCACGTACGGGAGATCGCGCCGGAGCAGGGGCCGGATCGCCTCCATCTTCCGTTTCCTGGGCTCGCGGATGCGGGAGGAAATCCTTATCCTGCGGCCCTCGCCCCGGCCGAACAGGTCGAAATGCTCCCTGCCGGACGAGAGCCTCCCTTCGGCGACCGCGGATGCCACGTCGGGGTTGGCGTCCAGGTACAGGCGCTCGTCGAAGTTCGCGTCGGTCGCGGGCTCCTCGAGGACGTGCATGGCCACGGCTTCACCTCAGGCTGAAGTCCTCCCTGTCGAGGGTGAGGTTCGGGTTGTAGAAGGGATCGGATGCGAGGCTCGATCCCCACTTGCGCTTTATGGCGTCGATTTCGAATCCCTCAATCATGAACCCGCGCGAGGCGGACTCGAGATGGTAAAGCACCGCGAAGGGCGTATACACAATCAGATACCCCGCCTTCCTGATTTTAAGGCAGAAATCCACGTCGTTGAACGCCCTGGGCAGGCTGGCCGCGTCCATGCCGCCGACCCGGTCGTAGACCTCCTTGCGCGTCATGAGGCACGCCGCAGTCACCGCGGAGCAGTTCCTCACGAGGTCGATGTGGCCGCAGAAGCCGCGCGAGTACTTCGGGAAGTATTTGTGCGAGTGGCCTGCGACTCCGCCCAGGCCGAGCACGACCCCGGCGTGCTGGATCGAGCCGTCGCGGTACAGGAGCTTGGATCCGACCGCGCCGACCTCCTTCCTCAGAGCATGCTCCAGCATCGCCTCCATCCACCCCGACGAAATCACCTCGGTGTCGTTGTTGAGGAGGAGCAGCACCTCGCCCCGCGCCTTCGCGGCCGCCCGGTTGTTGAGGTCAGGGAAGTTGAACGGGCCCGGGCACCTCAGCACGCGGATCCGCCCGGCCATTTCCATCTCTGCCATGTAGCCCAGGATTTCCGGGTCCTCCGATCCGTTGTCCGCGACGACGATTTCGAAGCTGTCGTATGTCGTCCGCGCCCATATCGACTGGAGGCAGTTCCTGAGCAGCTCCGGCGAATCCTTGACGGGAATCAGCACGGATACTAGCGGTTTCCTGCCGAGCTTCCGCCTCACCCTGAAGGATCCCGAGAACACGCCCTCGGTGATCTCCGCGGGCTCCCCGCGGCGCTCCATAGCCTCCGCGAGGGCTTTGACGGTCGACTTCCGGGCGTCCGGCTTGTTCGAGTACTTCTGCGCGGTCGATCCCGCGGTCTTGCGCCAGTGGTAGCAGACCCTCGGAACGTGGATTATGCCGCATGCCTTCTCCGAAGCCCTCAGGACAAGGTCGTAGTCCTGCGCGCCCTCGAAGCCGGGCCTCAGGCCGCCGACGCCGTCCAGGAGCCGCCGCCCGAAGAAGGCGAGGTGGCACACGTAGTTGTGCGAAAGCAGCAGATCGGGCGACCAGTCGGGCTTGAAGTAGGGCTCCGAGTGTACCCCCCTGAGGTCGATCTTGTCCTCGTCGGTGTAGGCGAAGTCCGCCCCCGGGGAAGCCGCAAGCGCACGGGCCACGTCCAGGAGCGCCCAGGGCGGCAGCGCGTCGTCCTGGTCCATGAACCCGCAGAAGCCGCCGGTCGCGAGCGAAAGCGCGGCGTTCGTGGCCTGCGCTATGCCGGAGTTCCGCGCCAGCGAAGTCGTCCGAATCCTGGAATCCCTGGCCGCAAGGCTCCGCATCCATTCCGCGAGGTCCCTGTCGGCTGATCCGTCGTCGGCCATGCACAGCTCCCATCTCCGGTACGCCTGCGACTGGACCGATTCCACCGCCTGGGCGAGAAGACGCATGTCCGGCCTGTAGACGGGCATTGCGAGGCTCAGCACGGGCGCTGCCCCGAGAGAGGCGGCCTCGCTCTCGGCGCGGCCGCGGTCGAAGGGCTTCTCGTAGTTCTCGACGTACCACCAGTGATACCCTTCCATGCCGGACGACGGATCGGATCCGCGCAGGGCGTGCTTCAGCAGTTTCTTCGCGAAGATCCTCGGCCCCTGGTGCAGCAGCACCCAGATTCCGGCTATGAGATTCCTCCTCCAACCGGTCGTGGAGGAGATGCGCAGGGCGAGGAGGTCCTTCTGCGGCGGCGCGGCGCCCGCCGAGGCGTGCACCGGCCCCGGCCGCGCGAAGGACGAGGCCTTCTGTATGAGCGCGCTGTCGAGCTTGCTCCTGGTTCTCATGCTCTCCACGCGTTTCGCGTAGAGTTCCGCGGTGAGGGCGCAGACGGATTTCCTCAAATCCTCCTGGGTGCCGCCGTCGCCGCCGGACCTCGCCAGCGCCTTCTCGAGCGCCCGCGCCTCCTCCTCCGTCCGGACCGACCTTCTCGACAGCCCCTCGTTCGCCTCCTCGAGGCGCCGGATTTCGCGGTTGAGGATTTCCACCGCGCGCCTGCCGAGTTCGGGCGTGATTTTCCCCTGGCGCCTGAGGAAGACCTTCCGGAAATCCTCGGCCCCCTCGGAGCCCGACTCCGGCCGCATGCGGTATTCGGCGGTGACGGACGGCACGCGCCTGAACTCGCGCGACTCGGCGAGGCGGAGCAGGAAGTCCCAGTCCTCGAATCTGGAAAGGTCCTCGTCGAAGCCGCCGGCATCGGCCCAAGCGGACTTCGCGTGCCCGAGGCAGATGAGCGGGATGAAGTTGCCGAACAGGAGCATGTCCCTGTCCCAGTCCATCGCCATCTTCCTGCACGCCCCCGCAGCTCCGCCGTTCGAGACCAGCGCGCCCGTGTACACCACGCCGCCGGGCGAAGCCGCGAGCGACGACGCGATTTTGCGCACGTGATGGGGCATGTAGAGGTCGTCGTCGTCGAGGTAGGTTATGAATTCGCGCGTCGCCCCGCGCACGCCGGCGTTCAGGGCCTCGGGCCTGGAAAGCTCCCTGTCCGGCTCGACGACCCTGAGGTCGAGCGCCGGCCTGAAAGGATTGACGGCCGGCCCAATCCTGTCCCTGCCGGCGTTCACGAGGACCACTTCGAAGCCGTTCACGTCCTGGGCGGCGAGGCTCTGGAGCGCCTCCGCCAGCATGTCCAGCCTCTTGAACGATCTGACGACCACCGACACCCCGTCCGCTGTCCGGGCTTCGGGCGATTCGGCCCCCGGGTCCGGCGAAACGGGGACCGGGGCGGGAACGGCGAACCCCTCCGCCGCCCGGCCGACGATCTCGAACGCCTCCGCGAACCTGCAGCCGGCGGGCAGGCCGTAGGAGCGGAAACTGTCGCGGCCTCTGATT
>JBFZBV010000055.1:0-3315 GCA_041308285.1 Planctomycetota bacterium
GACCTCGGCTATCTTCTTCTTCCGGTCCTCCTCGGCCTTTTCCTCGTCTTCCTTGATCTTCTTCACGAACCTCTCGTGGTCGGACATGCCCGCGTCCTCGGCGGCCGGCTTGTCCGCGGAGGGCTCTTCCCTGCCTCCGGCCGCGGAGTCCGGCGTGCCGGCGGCCTTGTCGGCCTTCTTGTCCGCCGCCTTCGACGGCGCTGCGTCGGGCTTGCCGCCAGCGTTCATCACTACCACCACGGCGATTATCAGCACCAGCGCGACGCCTATGATCCCTCCGCCGACCAGGGGAAGGTTCACGGGTTTCTTGCCGCCCGGGCGGCCGGCGCCGGACGACCTCATCTGGGTCGGCCTGGCCACGCCGGACGGCCTGCGATCATGCGCGGCCTGAGCGGGCGCGGAATCGCCTTCGGCCGCGGCGCCGGCGACCTTGGACTTGCACTTGGGGCAGTACGTGAGCTCGTTCACGGTGATTGCAAGGCCGCTCTCGAGGTCGGAGAGGCTGATTCTCTCCCCGCATTCCTCGCAGTACTTGATTGTGAACCCGCCGGTCTTCTTGTCGGCCGTCTGGAAAAGGGTCTCGCCGAAGAACGAGGTCGTGTCGTCCTTCTTCCTGCGCATCGTGGTCTTGGACCCGGGCCGGTAGGACTTCATGGAATCCGAGGAGGGGCGCTCCTTCCTCTCCTCGGCCTTCACGGCCTTGAGCCTGCCGGACGACTTCCGCCCGGCCTGCGATCCGCCCTTGCGCTCGCCCCTGTCCTCGCCGGGTTCCGCGGCCTGCTCTTCCTCGGGCATGTTCTCGAGCACCTCCGCCGAGAGGTCCCTGGTCGGCTTGCGCGAGAGGAAGGCCTTGGCGTACACCGCGGCGTCCGCGTCCATGAGGAGGTTCTGCAGCGAATTGCGGCATTCCTCGCAGGTCTTGAAGTGTTCGGCCGCTTCCGGGTTGGACGAGAGTGATGCCGTCCCCTTCTTGTAGGATGCGAGGAAACCAGCCGCTCCTGAGCAGTTCATGACCAGCCCCTTTCCGCACTGCCGCGCTATTGAAGGCTTCCGATGATTTCGCGGAGCCTTGTCCTGGCCACGTGGAGCCTGGCCTTGACCTTGTCCTCGGACACCTGCAGGAGATCGGCCATGTCGGCGTAGCTGAGGCCCTGCAGGTACTTGAGCGCAAGGAGGCTCCTCGATTCGGTCGGCAGCGCAACCGCGGCCGCCGTCACCTTTTCGGCCAAATCCTGGGACATGCTCCCATCGACCGCCGCGCGGATTGAATCCGGCGTGCCGGGCCTGAAGCCCGCGGTCTTGGACTCGTCGATCGCCTTCTGCTTCACTTTCTCTTCCCTAATCCACGTGATGCAGACCTTGTAAGCTATTCCGCCAATCCAGCTTCGGAATTTGGCGGGGTCCTTGAGCGTCGGGAGAGCCTTGAACGCCCTCATGAACGACTCCTGGGCCGCGTCTTCGCCGAGCTGGAAATCGCCGAGGATGTGATGGCTGAGGGCCACTATGCTCCGCTGGTATCTGCGTACCAGCGTTGCGAACGACTCGCGGTCGCCTTGGAGAGCTTTTTCAACGAATGGAGCGTCGTCGTCCGCCATCGCTAACCTCGGCCGGGGAAATCAAGGCCTTCGCCCAATAAGTAGCCGATTTTTGCAGAAAGTTGCCGGGAAATCCATTTTTTTTCCGTCCGGCCGAAGCCGGCTAGGCCCGCCGCGATGCGGCAAGCAGGGAGGAGACGATTCTATCGGCGACGAAGTCGACGATATCCGTCACGGAAGCGGCCCCCGTGTAGAACCCGGGGCATGCCGGCAGCATGACGGCGCCCGCGCGCATCACCCTCGACATGTTCTCGACGTGGATTAGGCTGAGAGGCGTCTCGCGCGGCACGAGGACGAGCCTCCGGCCTTCCTTGAGCGCCACGTCCGCGGCCCTTTCTATGATGTTCGTGGATGCGCCCGACGATATCCTCGCCAGCGTGCCCATCGAGCACGGGGCCACGGCCATCCCGGCGAACCCGTGCCGGCCCGAGGCGAACGGCGCGCTCCAGTCCTGGGAGTCCCATGCGGTCAGCTTCCGCCTCTGCCGCCCGGGAAGCATGGAGGCGAGTGCCTCCGCACCGAGGTCCGTCCCGGCCTCCAGCGATGCAATCTCCCGCGCGCGCGGCGATGCCACAACGTGAACGCGCTCCGCATGCTCGGCGAGCTTGCGTATCAGGGATATCCCGTACGCCTGGCCGGACGCCCCGGTCAGGGCCACAATCCACTCTCCGCCGCATTCCATGCGCCGCTCCCCGCCCGCAAGGGGCCCTTCAAAGGACCGCAATTATCCGCCCATGCCTCGGCCCTGTCAACCGGCGCGCGCCGCCGCCGGTCCCGCGGGCAGGGACGTTTCCTTTTTTTCCGCTTTTTTTTCGACTTGGGATTAAAGACCGGCCGTGCGACGGCCGATATGCTGAGTGTGAAGCGCGGGTGACACGGGGAGAAGAAAAGACCGCGGGGAGCGGACGGGGACCGCAACGCTTCTGGGCGATAATCCAGAGATAGGGCCTGCCCCCGGCTCAGGGTTTCCGGGGGCCTGCCCTGTGCGGAATGCGACCCGGCGGAAGCCGGAAGGCATAAAGAAGTAGTAAGGCTCGAATAGGTCTAGTGGAGGTTGATGGACGACACTCGACAATTCGGCAACCATTCAGCCCTCGGGTGCGCCCGGGGGCTTTTGGCGTTTATGGGCCGGGGATCAGTGCTGGATGCTCGTGTCCTGGTGCACGCCCTTGCGGAGGTGGGAGAACCGGTTCTCCAGGAATCCTATCCCGGCCAGAATCACGACCGTCATGAACGTCAGCGACAGGGCTTCCGCGTAGTGGCCGAATCCGACGGTCGATCCCAGGGCTGCAAGGACCCACACCACGGCCGCCGAAGTCACCCCTGAGATGTTTATCCCCCGCGTCATGATGACGCCTGCGCCGAGGAAACCCACGCCCGTGACAACCTGGCCCAGCACCCTCGTGCTGTCCGCGCCCGGGCCGGAATGCGTCGTGCCCAGGGTGATGAACAGGGCCGTGCCCATGCAGATGAAGATGCTCGTGCGTATCCCCGACGGCTTGCCCCTGAGCTGCCTCTCGAGGCCGATCATGGCTCCGCAGAGGACTGCGACGCCTATCTTGATCCAGAAATCCGTGGATGAAACGTCCATCTGGTCCCGGGCGCTCCGGCGGCTCCGCGCCGCGGCGAAAGAAAGCCGGCGGGACGCAGTCGCGCCCCGCCGGCATCGTCGGCTCCGGAGCGGCTTCCCGCCCTACTTGTCGTCCACGAAAAGCACCGG
>JBFZBV010000056.1:0-4880 GCA_041308285.1 Planctomycetota bacterium
TCGATGCAACCGCCAATCACGGAGGTGTCGATGTACACGCGTATCTTTCTCTTCAGACCAGCCATGACACTATCCAGCGTAACGGATGAGGGTGCGGTTTTCAAGTTCCGGTCTGCCCGGGGTGCTCACGGGTGGCGGTCAGGAGCGCAAACCGCTCCCGTCGAAGATATCGTCAAACTCACGGAAAGCGGAATCGAGGGATGAAGAAGACCGGGACTTCCGGTGCGCCAGGAAAGAGGGACGCCGAGAATCAGGATTAACCACCGAAAGCGCCGAAGACACCGAGGATTACCAAGGAATGCAGTAAATATTTGACACATTCTTCTCGCGGAGCCGCAGAGCCGCCGAGGGCGGACAGGGAAATCTTTTTCACCACGGAGTACATACAGAGGGGCAGCAAGGGTGTACGGAGGGGAAGCCTGTTCCGTGGACAGTAGACAGTGGACAGTGGACGGACTGATCGATAGCCCGTAAATCGGTTTTTTATTTCTCACGCAGAGATCGCGGAGAGGAGGACGGCCTCGGCCGCAAAGGCTTGCCGGCGGGGGCGCTCCGCGCCCAGGCCGCTGCCGCGGCCGTTCCGGAGGGGCGAAGGGGGCACGGAAGAACACGCGCGGCGCGGATGAACAAAGTTCTTCCGGCCCTCCTTGCGCCCCTCCGGCCGCCGGCAAGCACATGGATGCGAGCCTCCGGGAATGGCCTTCCCTCCGCGGCCTCCGCGGCCTGTAGCGAGCCGAACGCGAATAGGTACTCTGACTCCGATGGGCACCGATATTCCTTTATCCGCATGCATGAGCCTGCAATCAGGAGAATCAGGACACAGAGAACGAGCCCCGGAACAGAGCCAATGATCGAACCGGAGGTTCGCGAGCGGGCGAGAGGAAAGAAAACCCGGCGCAGCCAGGCGGCATGCGCGAAGCAGCTCTTCGTGGTCTGAGCAAGGTCCGCCCCGCCTTCGCTTCAATGGATTCTATGAAGCTTCGGCGGGCTACGCTCCGCTTCGTGAATTCAAGCTGCGTAGGCGTGGCGGGTTTCACTGCGCCGAGTTGTCGCTTTGAGGCGACGGCGATGTCTTCGTGGTGAAATGGAACCAGCCTGGGATTTCCGCCGTCCATTTACATCCGGCAAGCGGGGAATATGGACGCATACAGAAGTAAAATACTTTCTGCACCTGGTAATAACTCGAGCGCCCTTTTGATGTCATCGATACAGGTCGGCCAGGAATCCTCTGTCCCGGGGAAGACGATGCCGTAGAAATGGCCGCATGCGTTGCGGCCGAAGTGCCGCCAGCCGATTTTCTTCCATTTCGGACCGGATCCGTACCCTGTCTCCGCCTTCGTGAACAGGAGGGGAGAAAGCACGACCTCGAGACCTGTCGGGCCGATGGGGCCGCCCTGCGAGTACCAATACGCCAGCTGCGAACCGGCAAGCAGCACGATTGCGGCCGAGACGAACCCTGCAGCGTATAGAATCTTCCTCCTGCGAGACCATCGAGGTTTGGCTTCCATGGAACCGCGGAATCAATCAGCCGCAAGCCGTCTGGATTCTGGCGACCGGGATGCTTCTTTTCCTGGCCGGGGACTTGCGATGGACCTTGATTCTGTGGATTTCATGGAGGTTTTTCAGCCGTTCAAGGCATGCCTTGAAATTACCATGAATATCCGCCGCGACAATGCCGATTTTCATGGTATTTCCGCGGCCGCGAAATCGGTCCACGGGACCGCGCGCACGCCGGGCGCGAGCGCCTGCGAGTCCGGGCCCTTCAGCGCCGCGACGCGGCGCATTTCGCGCACGATCTTTCGCAGGCCGCGCACGTGAGGCGGCTTCCGTCGCATGCGCCGGGCGAGAAGGTCTCGCGGCCGCATGAAACCGGGTTACCCGAAGATTCCAGGCTCGAAATCCCGCTGCGAAGCGGATATCATCCATATGTCGCTCTTGTCGCATGCATCGTTCTGCTTGGGGGCCGTGATGAACCGGTCCATCCGTTGCGTCGCCGCGGCCATCGCCGCCGCACTGGTCCTGTCCGCCTCCGCCGCGCTCCATGCGGAGGAGAACGCCGGGCAGGGCGGGGAAATCCTGACCCTTTGCTCCTTCGAAGAGGGCGCATCAGACCGCCCCTGGAAGGCCGCGGGGAGCGAAGCGGCCGTCGAGCAGGGCGCGGCCGTAGGCCGACGATGCCTCAGGTGGTCCGTCGAAAGCGGCAAGGCGTGGTTCACGCTCAAGATATCCCTGGACGGCATGGACTTGTCCGGCTTCTCCTCCCTTGTCCTCCACATGAAAGCCGATGGAGAAGTCAAGGCGGGCTTCATGGCCATCCACCTTCTGACGTCGAAGACCGACTACTTCTCGTACGGGTTCCCTGCGCTCGATTCCACCTGGATGGTATTCGACGTCCCCCTCGCGCTTTTCGACTCCAACGGATCGCCCGACCCCAAAAACGTCGGCGAAATCTCCCTGACCGGGTTCCTCAGCGGCGGCGCATTCGCGGTGCTGATTGACGAAATCGGGCTTCGCAAGGATGCGCGGGGCTGGACCCTGCCGGCCGTCGACAAACTGGACTTCGAGAATCCCCTCCACTCGACCGCGGTCTGGGCGGGGCAGAGCAGGGCGGTGCCGGCGGCATGCGGGGGCAGCGGCAAGTGCCTCAAATGGGACGTCCCCGGAGGCGGCCGCACGTCGTGGCTGTACATTCGCCTGGTCCCCCGGGACATACGCTTCCTCGAAGCAGTGCGCTTCCGCGCCCTTGCGCAGCCTGCCCTGTCCGCAGGCCGAATCAGGGCGAGGTTCAGCGACGGGGCGGGGAATTTCCTGGAGATCCGCCTCCAGGAGCTGCCTTCCTCATGGGCGTCCATCGAGGTGCCTTTGGGTTACATGTCCTCCCCGGGCCCGTTCAATCCCTCCGAGGCGGTGCGCTTCGAACTAATCGTCTTCAACGCGAACGGGTTCGCCCTTCTGCTGGACGACCTGGAGTTCGTGCGCGGGAAGCGCGGCGAGGAATCATGGCGCCGGGAGGAGATGCAGCGGATTAACATGGGCGATCCCGCGAGCATCTGCCTCGCACATCCGGACAACAGCAGCATCCGCCTCGTCCAGGCCGAGAAGAACAGGTCCGCCCTGGAATGGAAGGTCCCTCCCGGGAAGAAGTGGGTGCGCCTGACTCTGCGCGGATTCTCCCCGGACGTCCGGCAGTTCGGAGCCCTGCGGATTGAGATGAAATCCGATCGCCCGGTGAAAAATGGAGAGTTCTCCGTCTTTCTCTGCTCGTCGTACGACGACTATCTCAAGATTCCCCTTCCGGACCTTGCTCCGCAATGGTCGAAGGTGGATCTCCTCCTGCCGGCCTTCAACCCCCACAAATCCGTGAATCCTGCAGGAATACGGTTCATCCAGATTGTCGGCTGGGGGGTGCAGGAAGTCGCGTTCCGCTTCGTAAACCTCGAGTTCCTGAAGGGCCGCCGGGGCTTCGAATCGTGGAGGCCGTCCGAGGCGGAAATGAAGGCGAGAATCTTCGGGGACAGGGCCGGCAAGGTGGCCGAAGTCCGCACGCGGAATTTCATTCTCCAGACCGATTCCCGTGCCGCTCTTGGCAAGTTCCAGAACAACCTCGAGGAGATGCTGGAATTCGTCCGCACGACCCTCGACCTCCCAGCCATGAAGGAAAGGCTCCCGGTGTACATATTCCAGAACGCGGAAACCTACCAGGAGTTCTGCGTGAACTACGCCGGGTACAGCGCCGGAGAGGCGGAACACACGTCCGGTCACGGCTGTTCCGGCTATTTCGCCACGTGCTACACCGAACCGAAAGACCCCGTAGTCGTGCACGAGCTCGCGCATTCGGTCGTGTCCAGGACGCTCGGGACCCACGGCGGCTCGTGGCTCGTGGAGGGATTCGCGGTATACGCCGAGACCAGATACCTGAAATTGGACCCCTCGGCGGAATTCGCCGCGCAGCTCAGGACCGGGAACTACACGAAGCTCAAGGAGTTCATCGGGATAGGCACGCTGGCTTTCGTGGATTCGAAAAAGGACGAGACGAGAGCCTGGAACCTGTATATGCAGGCCGGCTCGTTCTTCGCGTTCCTGAAGGACGGCCCTTTCGCGGATCGGTTCCGGAAACTCCTGGACGTCCTCCTGAAAAGCGATTTCGAGCCGGCCGAGCAGGCGAAAATCATCGAGAGAATCTACGGAAGGCCCCTCGAGGAACTCGATGAAGCATGGGTGGAATGGGGAACCCGGAAACGCAAGTGAACAGCCTCGCGCCGCCGCCTCCGCGTGGAATCACGAAATCCACCTCCAGCCCCTGCTGATCGCGGAAGAAGTACAGCTCGCGCCGGCCTCCGGAATTGACCTGGGCCTTTACGATTTCCGCGGCCACGAACCCTTCGAGAAGCGCTCCCCGGAACGGCGACTTCGCCAGCTCGGACTCGGTCTCTATTCCCAGCAGATGGCAGGCAAGCCCGGAATCGGCGACGTAGACCTTGGGGGACTTCAGGATTCTCTTCCCGATATTCTCGAAATACGGCTGAGGACCACGGCCGGAAATGCCCGGGCGGCCCGAAGGACCTGCCTCTCGATGTCCCTTCGCACGTATTTCATAGTCGCAGTCGCGGTCTCGGACCTGTACGGCGCCACTGCAATCATAAGCCCCTCGGGGAAGACCATGGCCGGTTCGCCCGGCAGACCAGTGATGATTTCCGCGGACGTTCCCCTTGGATCCGGCTGGACCGTCTACAACCGCGCAGGATACCTCCTGCGATGGCTGTTCCTCCCCGCTTTCCTCGCTTCGGTGGTTTTCGGCCTGATTTCCTCGAAGCGAAGGGCTTGCACTCCCCATGAGTGAATGCGTGGAATCCGCCTGCCGTCTTCCCAGATGAACAGCA
>JBFZBV010000057.1:0-4085 GCA_041308285.1 Planctomycetota bacterium
TCATAACCCGGACGAGCCGGAACCAAAGAGGTTGAGCTCGTCCGGGTTATAGCACGCGCTCCGCGCGTGAAAGGCGGAATATCTTTTCAATTCCTACAATAATATTTTTACGAAGTGACTACTAGTCCTTCTCCCCCTGTCCCTTGGCGAGTCCGCGGGCTTTGTCCAGGAGATTGCTGATTTCAGTGCTGCCGGCCCCGCCCTTCTCCAGGGCCTTCTCCAGGACCTCCACCGCGCCTGCGTGGTCGCCCAGCGCCATGCGGCAGCGGCCCTGGCAGAGCAGTACGTCCGAGCCGGCGGAGCCGAGCCGCGCTGCCTCGGCGCAGTCGGCGTCCGCCTTCCTGAAGAGCTCGGATGCGTCGCGGCCTGCAGCCGTTTCCAGCTCCCCCCTCTTCTGGTTGGCCTGGGCGCGGACTGCATAGGCCATTCCCATGCCGGGCGCCTTGGACACGACGTAGTCGCAGTCCACGATGATCGCGTCGAGAATCCCGCGGAACTCACCGCCTTTGCCCTCCACAAGGCCGGCCAGCTCGAGACTGCAGAGCACGAGGTTCAGACGGATTACCGGATAGCCCGGGCTCAGGTTGGCGGCGACTCCGAACTGGTCCACGGCCTTGCGCAAAGCCTCTTCCCGGTCCTTGCCCTGCCGTTTGAGCTCGCGCGACATCATGGCCCACGAGATGGCGAGTTGCTCGTGCGCGCGGCTGTACCTCGGATCGAGATCAGCTGCCCTGGCAAGGTCCGCGACGGACGCCTCGAACGCGGCCAGCGAGTCCTTCCCGCGCCGGGACAGGTGCTCCGCTTCGGCCGAGCGCGAAAGGCCCCGCCGGATGAGCAGCTCCACGGATTTCGGGTTCCTTTCGAGCGCCTTCGAATAGAGTTCGAACGCCTTGCCGTACGCGTCCACGGGGTCCTCGCCTTTGAGCGACCTCCAGCGCGCCTCGGCGAGCAGCATCTGACCCCGCATGTCCAGGGCGTTGAAGAAATTCGGGCTCAGGGCCAGCGCAGACTCGCAGTCGGCCTGCCCCTTCGCGTACCAGTCCAGGGGGGAGCGCTCCGCTTCGGCCTCGGCGTTGCCCAGGTGCAGGGCGACCTCCGCCCGGTTCGCGAGCGCCGCAACCGACCCGGGATCCGCCTCGATCGCCGCGGAGAAGTCATCGAAGGCCTTGCGGAAACTCGTCCCGCACTCCTCCTTCCGGTTGAGGAGGTTGAGTGCGTACTCCTTGCGGGCGAACCCGCGGAGGTTCAGCGCGTTTGCGTCGCCCGGCGACTTGCGGACCAGGAGGTCGAAGTCCGCTATCGCGGCCTCGAAATCCTCGTGGAACGGCATGGCCCTGTGCGCGTGAATCCTGCCGGACTGGAGCCTCACGGACGCCCGGTTCGCGTGCGCGGCGAGGTTCGCGGGGTCCTCGCGCGCGGCCCGGTCGAAGAGCGCGAGCGCCTCTCCGTACTTGGGCAGGGAGTCCTGGCGCCTCGCCATGATTGCGCGCCCCTCCTCCATCCTGAGCAGGCCGCGGTAGTAGCGCGCCTGGACGTGGTCCGGGAAGCGGTCAAGGAGGAGGTCGAGGTCCTCCTCCATGGCCTTGCAGTCCTTCTTCAAGTGCCGGACCTTGGCCCTGGCGATGAGGAGGTCTGCGCGAAGCCAGGACATCTCGGGAATCGCGAGGGTGCGCGTGAGCGCCTCCTCGGCCGCGGCGAGGTCCCTGCCCCTGATCCCCTCCAGCCCATCCAGCACCAGGCCGAAGTCCTTTGCCGACGATCCGCCCCACACGCCCGCCTCGCGGACCTTCCCGAGCAGCCGCTCGAACTTCTCGCGTTCGCGGCGAATCGTCTCGGTCTCCTCCGCGGATTCGCGCACCTGGTACACGCCCCCGACGAACACGACAGAGGGCATGCGCGAGGCCTCGAGGAACCTCGCTGCGGCAAGGAGGGCCTGGAACAGCCGGCCGTAGGCGACGTCGGGGTCGGCGGCCGCGGCCTCCTCTAGGAGCGCGTCGGACCGGTCCTCGCGGCATGCGAGGTGCATGAGCCACCCGTTCAGCGCGAGCCACGCGGCGCGCGAGGCAGGGTCGTCGGCCACGCGTGCGCCGAACGCCTCAATCCGCCCCAGAACCGCGTCTCCCGCCTTGCGCTTCTCCTCCACGGTCCTGGCGGAATAGAAGGACTGCTCCAGCGTCCGGAAGACGGGGGCCAGCTCGATTTCAGCGCCCTGCAGGACGGCCGAGACCCGCCGGCCCTTCTCGAGGAGCGACCTCGCCGAGGCGGCGTCTGCCTGCGCTTCGACCGTCTGAATCTCCGCCTCGCGCGCGCGGAAGTCGGCGACTATCGCCCGTTCGTCCGCGAGCCGCGCCTGCTGGACCAGAACGCTGGCGAGCGCCGATCCCGCGGCCAGCAGGAACCCCGCCACGCCCGCGCTCATCGAGGCCGTCGGATGGCGCTGGACCCATCGGGTCAGCTTCTCGAGCGGGCTGTAGGTGTAGGAGCCGACGAGGCGGCGGTCCAGGAACGCCTGGACGTCCTGCGCAAGGGCCTCGGCAGACTGGTAACGGGCTGTCTTGTCCGGGGCCATGGCCTTCAGGCATACCGCCTCGAGCTCGCGCGGGATTGCGAGGCCGGGCGAGCGCTTGCGGGGAGGCACGACATTGCCGGCCATGGCCTTGGCGATGACGCCGGGCATGGTGTCGCCGGTATGCGGCGCCTCGTGGCAGAGCAGCGCGTACAGAATCGCGCCCAGAGCCCACACGTCGGACCTCTCGTCTATCTCCCCCAGCCGGCCCGCGGCCTGCTCCGGCGGCATGTACGAGGGCGTGCCCATGACCTGGCCCTCGAGAGTCCTGCTCGCGGAAGTCCGCGGCCTGGCGGTCGAAGCTCTCGCTTCAAGTGCTGAATCAGGGAAATCAGTCTCCGCCTTCGCCTGCGGGGCATCATGCAAGACGTTCGGCGGATCAGGAGAATCAGGTCGCAGAGAAAGAGCCGCGGCATCGGGTTTTACGGGTGCAACGTGTGCGGTATCAGGAGAATCAGTCTCCGCCTTCGCCTGCAGGGCATCGTGCAAGACGTTCGGCGGATCAGGAGAATCAGGACGCAGAGAAAGAGCCGGAGAATCAGACACTCTTACTATTTTAGCGAGGCCCCAGTCCATCACGAGGACCTCGCCGAAGTCCCCGGTCATGACGTTCTCCGGCTTGAGGTCCCTGTGCACTATGCCCCGCGAGTGGGCGAAGGCCACGGCGTCGCAGACCTTGAGGAAGACGTTCAGTATCTGGGTCAGGGGATATCGTGCGCGGGTCGCGGGATCGCCCCCGGCCAGGCGCTCGATTACGGACTGCAGCGACTCGCCGCGCACCATCTTCATGGTGAAGTAGGCCTTGCCGTCGCGCGTCGCACCGAGCTCGTGGACGGGCACGATGTTTGGGTGTTCCAGCCGCCCTGTGACCTGCGCTTCCTCTATGAACCGCTCGACGCGCTCGCGGTTGCGCGCCTCGAGCACGACCTTCATCGCGACCGGCCGGCGGAGGTCGAGGTCGAAGGTCTTGAGCACCACGCCCATCCCGCCCCGCCCCAGCACGCCGCCTTCCAGGTAGCGGCCCCCGTCGCCGGGCCGGACAGCGGGCAGCGGGGCGTTCCCGGCGGCCGCCTGAGGAATCCTCCGCGCCGCATTCCCGGACTCGCGGAACGTTTCCGGGACTGGCGCCCTGCCCGCAGGGAGCGTCTCCCTGGCCCCGTCCTCATCTTCCGCCACCGAGGTCGGGCCGGCGCCAGGGCCGCGGAATCCGGATCCCGGAGCGGCCCCCGGTTTTCCGCCTTCCGCCGCCCCCGTCGCGCCTGTGTCCTCGATAGTCTGAGGGCCTGACGAGAAGGCCTCCTTCATGCCATCATCGGGGGCTTTCCCGGGACTGACTTCGCCTCCCTTCCAGCTGAGGAGGGTTCCGTATTCGTTCTTGGGCGGGGCGGCACGGCCTTCGATTATCCGGCGCGCCTCTTCGCCCGCGGGCAGCGCCGCGAGCGCCTTTCCCGCATCGCCGAACCGGGCAATCTGAGCCTCTACCATCGATTCGAGGGCTTTCGCGAACGCGGGATCGAGG
>JBFZBV010000058.1:0-3726 GCA_041308285.1 Planctomycetota bacterium
CCGCCGGCAATCACCGGCTTTCCCCTGAGGCCGGGGTGGTCCAGCACCTCGACCGCCGCGAAGAACGCGTCCATGTCCACGTGCGCGACGGTTCTCTGCATGGGAGTCTGCTTCATCGGACCGAATCCTGCCGGATGCCTTCCATGAATTCCGCGGCCTGGGCGGGATTGCGGGCGAGGAAACCCGGCGACGCCGCCGCCAGGTCCTCTTCGCGGCCGAATCCCCATCCTGCCGCTACCGGGAGCATGCCCGCCGCCTTGGCCGCAAGGACGTCCACCGTCATGTCGCCCACCATGGCGCAGCGCGCGGGCTCGACGCCCAGGCGGCGCGCCGCAAGGAGCGGGAGGTCCGGGGCCGGCTTCGGGCCGAGGCCCTTTTCCATGCCCACGACCACGGGGAAGCGCGGCGCCAGCCCGAAGTCCTCCACCATCGCGTCGGCCTGGAACTGCCGCTTCTGGGTCACCACGGCCATCGGCAGTCCGCGGAGCCGGTCGAGCATCGGCAGGACGCCCTCGTATATCCGCGTACGGTCCTTCCAGTGGGCCATGTAGTGGGCCGCGTACACCTCGAGGATGCCCTCGTATCTCTCGTCGTCGAACCTGAACCCCATCATCCTCAGCATGGAGTCCAGGGTGAAGCCGAGAAAAGGCCTGGCCGCCTCGGGGTCCGCGTCCGGAGCCAGGCCGCACGCGCGGATTGCGTGCGCGATTGAGGCGAGTATGTCGTCAGCCGAGTCGACGAGCGTGCCGTCCAAATCGAACAGGACGGCGCCGAGACGAATCCTCATCGGACCTCCACACGAAGGCGCGCGAGATCCTCCCGCAGGCCCCGGGCGGAGGCGAACTTCACCGCGGCGAGCCCCGCCCTGATTGCGCCCTCCACGTTGGCTTCGAGGTCGTCGACGAACAGTATGTCAGCGGGATCCGCCCCGATTTCCCGGACGAGACGCCCGTAGAAGGCCGCGTCGGGCTTCCTTTCCCCGACGTCGCAGGAGGCGACAATACCGCTGAACCTGCCGAAGACGGGGAAATTCGACATTATGTGGTTCTTGTGGAGCACGTTCGTGTTCGACGCCGCGTGCAGGCGGTACCGGCCTGCCAGGCCCGCCAGGAGCTCCGCCATGCCCTCCGTGGGCGTGAATATGCAGTTCCACAGGGCGGCGAACTCGTCGAACCCGAGCCTTATCCCGAGGTCGCGCGAGACCCCGGCGTGGAACGCCTCCGGCGCGATTTTCCCCCTCTCGAACTGCTCCGCGAGCCCCGCCGAGGCGAAGTACTTGAGCACGTCCGAGCGCCTTGCGCTCGTGGCCGCCGCGATTCCGTCCAGCGCCTTTCGGAAGTCGAAATCGAGTATGACGTTGCCGATGTCGAACGCGATGTCGCGTCCTCTGAAAACTCCGGGATTCAGGGGGTTTTCCGCCATTTCGTTCGTATACAAAAATAGCATCCCGGATTCCAAGTCTTTTTTCGGAGAGTGCATATGCGCAGCATCGCGGTCCTTGCGCTTCTCGTTCTGTCGGCCGCATGGGCGTCCGCGGCGGACGAGGACGCCCAGGGGAGCCTGTCGTTCCAGCAGAAGGCGGAACTCGAGCGCCTCAGGCGCGAACTGAAACTGGAAGACGGCCAGGCAGGGAGAATCAGGGCTGCGTTCGTCGAGTCCAACAGGCACCGCGACGAGAAAATCAGGGAGATTCTCACGCCCGAGCAGGCCGCCAGGTACGAGGAGCTGCGCAAGGAGGCGGGCGGGGCGGGTGCGCGCATGCGGTTCGGGTTCCCCGGCGGCGGCATGGCGGAAGTCCCATCCTCCTCGTTCTCCTTCTCCATGTCCGGCGGCGGGCTCGAGGGCCTGACGGCCGGGAAGATGCGCGAGAAGCTGGAGCTCGACGAGGATCAGTTCAAGGCGGTCGGCGAGATACTCGCCAAATACCGCGACGAGACCGCCGCCGCGGCAAAGGAGGCCGTGAAGAACTTCGACTTCGAGGCTGTAATCGAGAAGCTCGGCAAGCTCAAGGACGATGCGGTCGCGAAAATCCGGAAACTCCTCACCGACAAGCAGAAATCCGGATTCGAGAAGATGCTGGAGGATGCATCGCGCGCGCCCGGCGGGGCGGTTGTCATCGGCGGCGACGGATCAGTGCCTCCGGAGCTCAGGAAGATGACCGAGGACCTGAAATCCAGGCTCGGCGGCGTCGTCGCGGGACCTGCCCAGCGCCCGGTCCCCGAGATACTCAAGGAGCTGCGCTGCTCCGAAGATGAGGCGGCAATCATCGGGCCGAGAATCGAGAAAATCCGCGCAATCGAGGCGGAATCGTCCTCCGCCGAGGCCAATGCCGCATCGGACCTCAAGGAATTCATCGGGAAGGAGAAGCCATCGGACGACGCAATCCGGTCGAAGATTGAGGAGCTGCGCGCGAAAAGGGCGGAATCGAAGCGCAGGATTGCCGAAGCCAGGAAGGAACTCATAGAGCTCCTCACCTTCGAGCAGGAGGCAAGGCTCCTGATTATGGGAATCCTGGAATAGGGCGGGATTCCCCGGCGCTTCCCGGCGCCCGACCGGGACCGGCCGCGCACGACCGGCCGGTTCCGGTCTCTCCCCATTCATGTCAAGTCAGGAAATTCATCGATCGCATTCTCAAATCCTGAGAACGCTGAATCTCCCTGAAAGGAGCCGAATCCGACAAGGGAGCAATATGGGTGCACGCTTATGCGTCAAGAGTCGACTTGACCCCTTTCTCCATAGGGCGATAGAATGGATTCTTGTTTGGCGGAGGCAGGTTCAATGGAAAGGTCATATGGGAAATCCTGGTAAAAACCAGAGTAACGAACATTATTCTGACTTGTACATAGGAATTGCATTCCTGCTGATATTGGGCATCTCAGCCTTTTTACTTATATTCATATTTCCCAAATTCAAGGAGATATTCGACGCATTCGAAAACCTCGAGCTACCTTTAATCTCGAGATTAATGATGAATCCCCTTTTCCAAGTTATCTATTTGGTTCTGCTAATGATGGTTATGGCTTCCTATTTCTATTGGAGAAGAAGGACTTTGCCTGAATACGTTCATATCATGTTCCTGACGTTGATGGGATTATCTGTGGTCCTGATTATCCTGACTGTGTTCCTGCCAGTCCTGTACCTCCAATCGCGGCTTGGACAAACGGGATGATTGTATTTACATGGAGATTAGCTGCAATGGAAGGGGCATATGGGGAATCCTGGTAGACAAGTGCTCGCCTGCGCATTGCTGTCGGCCCTCGCTGCCGCTGGAGCGTTCGCGCTCGGGTGGAAATTCGGGGAATCAAGGGCCGCGGGTCCAATCCAGGCCGTGGAGACGAGTCCTGACCCCGATGATAGGCCGAAGGGAGCCTCGACGCAGGGAAGCAAGGCTGGGAATGTTGCCGTTGTCCTGGCCGGCAAAGGGGATGCTCCCTCCGCTCGCCGCTCCGACGACCCGCGGCAGGGCGGGCCCGGCAAAGGTCCCGGGCCGGACGGTAAGGTGGAGCGGAATACGGCCGGCGGCCTCTTCCCCGTGAGCAGGGACGAGGTGTGCGAACTGCTCAAGTGGCTCCTCGGGCAGGTCCCCCCGGAACGGCTCGTGGACGAGGCGTTTTTAGATGCGCAGAGGACCAGGGACCAGGGCATCGAAACCGCTCGCAGCGCGGCCCAGCTTGCCGGGCGCGCCGCCGTCGAGCGGTACAGGAAGGAGCTCGAGTACCTAGCGGA
>JBFZBV010000059.1:0-4441 GCA_041308285.1 Planctomycetota bacterium
CGAGCACAACCTCGACGTCATCAAGACCGCGGACCACGTCATCGACCTCGGCCCGGAAGGCGGCGAGGAAGGGGGCCGAATCGTCGCCGAGGGGACTCCCGAGGATGTGATGCGGTCGGCCGAATCCCACACCGGCGCCGCGCTCCGGGAATTCCTCCGCCGCAGGCCCGGCCGCGCCGCGGCCGGCCGCGGCAGGTGAAAAGAAAGCGGGCCAGGGCTCCGCGCCCCGGCCCGCCGCGAATTCGAGACGTCAGGCCCCCCCCTATTTGCCGGACTCGATTATCCTGTAGGAGACCCCGTCAATCTTGACGAGGACCTTCGTCGCCAGGGCGAGGTACACGTTGATTCCTTTGTGCTTGGCGAGGAGGGAGAAGTACTCGTCGCTCATGAACGTCACGTCGACGGCCTTGTCCTTGTCCACGTCGAAGTCCGAATCGATCCAGTATTCGCCCTGCCTGTAGAAGGTCTTGTCGGAGACGATTTTCTTGATGGAGTTCGCCCCGTCGCCCGCGTCCCCGGCCTTCCCCCCGGTGCGCATCGCCTTGATGCCCTGCACGGCCTCCGCGCCTTTCTCCTTGTCCGACTCCATCTCCTCCCTGGCCGAGCCGAGGTCCTTCTTCTCCTTGGCGGCGGAATCGCTGAACGCGCCGCCCGAGGGGCTGGGCGTGGGAGTGGGTGACGGAGATCCTGCGGCCCTCGGGCCGTCCCTGCGCCTGAGCTCCTCCACGCGCCTGCCCTCGTCCTCGACGACGAGCCACGACACGTACTTGTTGTCCATGATGCCGTACTTCTTGCTCAGCCGGATGATTTCGTTCTTGAGCTCGGCGTTCTCGCCGCGCAGCCTGATTTCCTCGAGCATGTAGGCTATGCTGGCCTGGGCCCACAGCCTCGGGATGAACTCGCCGCCGTTGGATTTGCCGTCGAAGTTCACCTCGTAGATGAAGCGCCTCTCCTTGCCGGCAATCTTGCCGCGCAGCTCCACCGCCCTGGCGCCCTCGCCCTCGTAGCGGCCGTGCACTATGAGCTGCGATCCCTTGAAGATGTCGCCGAGGGGCCTGGGAAACACGTCGCTGACCTTGAGCCCCACCACCGAGAGCGACACGTCGGTCAGCACGGGGAAGGAGACCTTGTCGAAGAAGGCCGACACCTTCACCTCGAGGTCCTCGCCCGGCGTGATGTATTCGCGCGCGCCGCCGTTCTGGGCCGCGAGCCGGTCGAGGAACAGGGTGTCGACGTCGTTGCCGACCCCGAAGGCGAAGATCCTGACGTCGGCTTTCCTGCCCTTCTTCACGTTCTCGAGAATCCTGCTCGGGTCCCTTTCGCCCCACGTCGGCCTGCCGTCGGTCACGAAGACAATCATGAAAGGCCTTTCGTCCGAGGGATTCTGCATCTTCAGGGCGAGCTGGAGGGCCTCGTCGATTGCGGTGCCCCCGCGGGCCTGGATCTTGTCGATGTACTCGTCCGCCCACTTCACGTTGGCGTCGCCCACGTCCACGAGCTTCTCGTCGAACTGCCTGGCCTCCGTTGAGAAGTCCACGATGTTGAACGAGTCGCCCGCGCGCATGGAGTGCACGCAGTACTTGAGCGCCTTGCGGGCCTGCGTGATTTTGTCCTCGTCGATCATCGAGAGGGACGTGTCCATGACGAAGATCACCACTTTCTTCTGCAGGAGCTCGTCCTTGAGCTCGGCATCGGGCGATACGACGAGCCTGAAGAAGGCGTCGGACCTGTTCTTGTAGGTCGCAATGTTGATGCCGAAGTCCCCGGAGGCGACGCTGAAGTTCACGACGAAGTCCTTGTCGGGGGTCACGTTCTTCTTCTCGTAGGCTATCTTCGTGTAATTGGCCCCCTTCTCGACGATTTCAGCCTGGTGGGACGGGCAGTCGACCACCTTGATTCTGTCCTTCGTGCGGAGCTGGAGGTTGATTGCCACGGAGTCGAGGGGCTTCGAGGAGAACTTCTCCGTGTTGAGCGGATAGCGGTACGTGCTCTGCCCCTGGTTGCGCTCGAGCTGCTCCATGTACTCGAGCTTTATCCGGGTCTCGCCGTTCGCCGGTATCGGGAAGACCCTGGCGCGGAACATGCGGAGCCCCACGTACTCGAGCAGTGCGGGGTCCTGCTGGCGCCGTACGATTCCCTCGTAGATTTCCCGGGCCTTCTGGCTGTCCAGGATTTCCCCGTGCACTTCCTGGCCGCCCATGAACATCGAGAAATCGGTCACCGTCGAACCTGCGGGGAGCGGGAAGATGTATTCCCCCTCCAGCTGCATCTGGTTGGGGTTCAGGAAAACCTGGTCGATTTTCGTCACCGCCACCTGATCGTTTATTTCGACGTCGACATGATGGAATTTGACCGCGAGCGGTGTCAGCGGTCTCGGCATCTCGGGCGGTCTCCTGAGCACGATGAAGCCGTCCGCGAAGGATCCCGCGCAGGCGACCCACAGCGCGGCCACGGCAAGGGCGAAGGCAATCGTCGTTCTTCTCATCGGCGGGCTCCTAAAACAAGCTCCTTATCCCATGCGCCATTCGCATGCAACAACCCGGAGGGTCCGGGACTTAGGCAATGGCCTGGATGGACCAGGTCAGACCGGAGTTTTAGACCGCACTGATGCGGAAAAGTTCCCGGAATCGCGAAAAAAACAGGCGCAGATTCTCGCCTGACGCCTTGACGCAACGCATTTGATTGCATGAAGTTGCAGTCGGCATCGGCCGGAAGCCCCGATAGCCCCGCCAATCCCGTCCCATCGGCCGGAGCCGGCCGTGCACGACCGCGATTGGAAGTTGAAATCCCCGCCTGCCCAGGCCCTTGTGCGGGTCGCATCTAATTGGGCGTTTCAGCCGCGCCTGGCTGCCCTCCGGGCTGGCCGTCGCCGGCTCCGCCCGGTGTTCCGGTCCCGCCTTGCGGAGCGCCCTCGTGACCGGGCGGCCTTCCGTCCTGGGGCCAGGGTTTCCTCGTCCGGCGCCTCTTCTTCTTCTTCCTCCTGAAATCGCCCTGGGCTTCGCCGGGCTGGCCAGGACTGCCGGCGGGAAGCGGCGGCCCCTCACCCTCGGGCCTGGCGGGCGGGCGCGGCCTGACAGGCGCCTGCGCCGGGGGTCTGCCCTGGGATTCCGGCGGTTTCGGGCGCTGCGCCTCCTGCGCCTGATCCCGCGGGATTATCTCGTCGAGGCCTATGGTCAGCCTTTCGCCCTTCAAATCCTGCACGAACAGTTTCTGGGACAGGATCTGGAAGTCCAGGACCTCGACCTCGCCGCGCTTCGTCATGAGCTTCTCGCCCTTGGGTATGCTGTTCCTCTTGAGGTCCCTGTAGACCTCGTCCTCGTAGCGCAGGCAGCACATGAGCCTGCCGCAACATCCGGAGATTTTGGACGGGTCCAGGGTGCTCTTCTGGATTTTCGCCATCTTCATCGTGACCTGGTCAATCTCGCGCATGTATAGCCTGCAGCAGAGCGGCCTGCCGCAATGCCCTATCGATCCGAGGACCTTCGCCTCGTCCCGCACACCGATTTGCTTGAGCTCGATGCGCGTCTTGAAGTTCTGCGCCAGGCTCTTGACCAGTTCGCGGAAATCCACCCTGCCGTTGGCCGTGAAATAGAAGATTAGCTTCTCTGATCCGAGGAGATGCTCGACGTCCACGAGTTTCATGTCGAGCCTGTGCTCGGCGATTCTCTGCCTGCAGAACTTGAGCTCATCAGTCCGTTCCTTCTCCTCGAGCTCCGAGACCTTGAGCATGTCGTCCTTCGTCGCACGGCGCAGGATCTTGCCGTGCACGTCCTGCATGTCCGGCCTCTCGGTCAGCACGTTCATCAATTCTCCCCATTCGGTGCCGCGCTTGGTCCGGAGGACGAATTTCTCCCCTGGTCTCGAGTCGAGGATGTGCGATGTGAAGATTCCCCGGATGTTCATCTTCCCGTAGCGAATCATCACGTAGATTTCCCTGCGATCCGACCTTGGCGGGATCGGCGGCTGCTGGCTCTGCGCAGCATAGTCCGTTTCCCCGGCCTTGACCGCCGCATCGGAGCCCGGGCCGGCTTCTTCAGGCCCGGCCTCGGCCGCTGCCATGGGTTCGGCCGTCCCTGCGCAAGCCGCCTCTTCCTGTTCCTGAGGCTGTTCCGCGCCGATATCCCCGCCCTCAGCCGGCCCCTGTTCCGGAGCCGCCCCGTCTGCGGGCTGCGGCCCGGCCCCTGCGGGCGGCGCGCCGGCCGGGGGCGGCGGAACCGGGCTCTCCCCGTCTTTCGGCGCCGGAGGCGTCTGTTTTTCGTCGTCCAAATTCGTCTCCCTGATATGATTCGCCCGGGATGGCGGTTCCTGGGATTCCCGTGACGTATTATAGCACGGCGGCCATGCGCGGCAACTTCATTGCTGCCCGGCTTCGGTCCCCCAGGACGCGCACCCCGGCGAAGCGGAAACGCCCGCCGCGCAGGCTCGGGGCTGTTCTCGGGCA
>JBFZBV010000060.1:0-6376 GCA_041308285.1 Planctomycetota bacterium
GCGTCGTGACCTCAATCAGGGGCAGCGGCTTGCCGTCCAGTATCGCGACGTTGAGCTCGCGTCCCCTTATGTACTCCTCGAGCATGACCCTCGGGCCCAGCTCGAAGGCCTTCTCCATCCCGCGCTCGAGCTCTAGCCTCGAGTGTGCGATTGAGACACCCCTGCTCGACCCCTCGGAAGTCGGCTTGACCACCATCGGGAATCCCAAATCCCGCACTATCCTCTCAATCGCGGCGCAGTCCGCGCCCTCGCTCAGGCACTCGTACTTCGGCGCGGCTATGCCCCTCCTGGCGAAAGCCCTCTTCGTGATTTCCTTGTCCATGGACACGAGAGAAGCCATGGGGCCGGACCCGGTATACTTCACCCCCATCGCGTCAAGCTCGCTCTGAATCCCCCCGTCCTCGCCGAATCCCCCGTGGAGGGAAAGGAACGCCACCTTCGGCTGGAACCTGGACAGCGCCTCGGAGAATCCCAAGGACGTGTCGATTTCCAGGACCTTCATCCCGGCGGATTTCAGCGCCTCCGCCACCTGCCTGCCCGACTCGAGTGCGACTTCGCGCTCCGACGACTCCCCGCCCGTGAGCACTGCTATCTTCGTGCCTCTGGCGAGACCGCTTCGGGCAGTGCGGGACTTCCGTTCCGCCTTTCCAGGGCTTTGAACTCCGCATACCGACCTTCCGCCGACCGGCTCCATATCTTCACCTCCATATCAAGTTCGATTCCGAAAACCGATTTCACCGTGCTCCTCACGAAATGCGCAAGGGCCAATATGTCGGCCGAAGTCGCGCAACCGCGGTTCACGATGAAGTTCGCGTGAACCGGCGAAACCTCGGCGTCGCCTACCGAGAATCCCTTGAGCCCGGCCTTGTCTATCAGGAAGCCTGCGCTTATCCTGCCGGGGTTCCTGAACATGCACCCGGCCGATTTCGCGCCGACGGGCTGCGTGCTTCTCTTCCTTTCCACGGTCGACCTCGTCGCGGCCCTCACGGCCGCCGGAGTCGACCGGGCGAGTCTCAGCGTTGCATGCGTCACGAAGAACGCGTCCCTTCTCACCGACCTGTATCCGAATTGCATCTCAGCGGCCGGTGCCGACCTGGCCCTCAGGTCGCTGTCGATGAATTCGACGCTCTCCACCACGTCGCACATGGACCCGCCCGCGCCGCCGGCGTTCATCGCCACGGCGCCTCCCGCGCTTCCCGGGATTCCCGCCAGTCCCTCAATGCCGGAGAGGCCGAGCGCGGCGGCTCTCCTGACAATCATCCCGAGGCTCACGCCCGCGCCCGCGCGAATCCTTTCCCCGTCCACCTCCAACCGGTCGAACCCCCTCGAGCTCAGCACTGCTGCGTCAGGGCCTTCGTCGTCCACGAGGAGGTTAGACCCCCCTCCGAGCACGAGGCACCCGATTCCCCCGGCGCGGCACTCGGACGCCGCCTTCAGGACGTCGCCCGCAGTGCGCGGGGAATAGAAGCGCACCGGCCTTCCCCCGACGCGGAAGGTGGTGAGGCTCCTGAGCTCGGGGATTCTACCCGCTGAATGCATAAGACGGCTCCGAGGTCGCCGGCTGCTCCCCGGACCTCCTGGAAACCCGGGCCAGAATCTTTTCGATTATCCTCGGGACCGAGCGCCTCGGTTCCGCCTCGAATCTCGACGTGGCGAATTTCGTCCTGAGCATGGCCAGGATGCGCGCAGGGAGGTTTTCTATGTTCCCCGCGCCCATGGCGATGATGACGTCGCCGCGCCTCGCGTTCTGCCTCAGGTACTCCACTATTTCCGGGAAGCCGGGCGCATAGACCGCCTTCGTCCCGAAATCCGATATCGCCTTCTCGAGGTCCCTGGAAGTCGTGCGGTACGGCTCGTCCTCGGAATCCCGCACGTAATAGATGTTCGGGAGCACCACGACGTCCGCCTGTGCGAACGCGGACGAGAATTCGTTCATGAGAAGCCTCGTCCTGCTCCCCTGGTGCGGCTGGAAGACGCATATGATTCTGCTGTGCGGCATCGTCTTCCTTGCGCATGCCAGGACAGCCTTGATTTCCGTGGGATGGTGGGCGTAATCCGAGACGACGGTCGTGTTCGCGACCCTGCCGACAATCTCGAAGCGCCTCCTCACGCCCTCGAATCCCGAAAGGCTCCTCGCTATCGACTCGGGATTGGCTCCAGCCCAGACGCTTACGGCTGAGGCGGCCAATGCGTTGTAGACGTTGTGCCTTCCCGGCACGAGCAGCGACACGCCCGGGACCGTCGTGCCGTCCACGGAGATGTCGAAGGAGTACCTTCCCCTCCTCTCTCTCAAATTGACCGGCTTCACGGCGGCCGACGTCTCGACGCCGAAGGTCAGGACCCTGCACTGGGCGGCGTTGACGGCGGCGGACATGCATTCCAGGTCGTCGGCGTTGGTCACGAGCAGGCCGTCGGCGGGCAGCGCCGAGATGAAGCGTTCGAAGGCCTTCTTGATGCCTGCGAAGCTTCCGAAGTAGTCCAGGTGGTCGCTCTCGATGTTCGTGACGACCGCGGCCCGGGGCGAAAGGTGGAGGAAGGATTCCGCGTACTCGCAGGCTTCCACCACGAAGTGCCTCCCCCTGCCGCATCTCGCGTTGAAGCGGTCGCCAGACAGGAGCCCGCCAACGACGAAGGACGGGTCCAGCCCAGCGCCGGACAGGGATTCGCAGACCATGGCGGTCGTGGTGGTCTTGCCGTGTGTGCCCGATACCGCTATCCCGTCGTAGCCTCTCATGCAGCTGCCGAGAAGCTGAGAGTACCTGAGGACCGGCGTGCCGCGCGCGGCCGCCTCCGCGATTTCAGGGTTGGAATCGGGGACCGCCGCGGACCTGACCACCATGGTGGCTCCGGGCGGCACGTATTCCTTCCTGTGCCCGATGAAGACGGGGATGCCGATTCTCTCGAGGGCCGAGGTTATCGACGACATGGTCGTGTCGGATCCGCTCACCTCGGATCCCCGGCCCACCATTATCCTGGCGAGGCCGCTCATCCCTATGCCTCCGACGCCCACGAAGTGGACCGTCTCCCTGCGAAACGGGTTTTCTTCCAACTCGTGACCTTTCAAATGGTTGCGTTCGCGCGGGGAGGGGGCGCCCGGAAGATTCGAGTCCGGCCCTGCAGGAGACGGGGTCCGGCCCTTCCCCCTATACTCTTTCGGCCAGAATGCCTACGCGCTTTAGGATTTTCCTGTGCGCGTCCGGGGAAGAGACCGATTTGGATGCGGCGGACATCCTGGCGAGGAAGCCCGGGTCGCCCATCATGAGGCCCAGTGCCTTGGAAGCCTCGACCGGGTCGGCGGACTGCTCGTCCACGACAATCGCCGCGCCTGCCGAGGAAAGGTATCGTGCGTTCAGGTGCTGGTGGCGGTCGGGCGACGAGGGGTGGGGAACGAGCACCGACGGGAGTCCCATGGCCGTGAGTTCCGCCAGCGTCCCTGCGCCGCACCTGCACATGACCGCGTCCGCCTCGGAGTACCATTCGGCCATGTCGTGGGCGTAGCCGGCCACCCTGGCCTCTATGCCGGCGGAAGCGTACATCGCGGAAACCGACTGCTCGTTGCCGGGACCGGATATGTGCGAGAACCTGATCCCGGGCGCGAAGTATTTCATGGCCGGAAGCATCCTGCCGACGAGGCCGTTGAGCCCGTCGGCGCCCTGGCTTCCGCCGATGACGAGAACCCGCCCAGGGCCGCGCGCGTCCGCGCGCCTGGCAGGATTCCTCAAATCCGCCCGCAGGGGGATTCCCGTCCTGTACACCTTGCGCCTGCTTCGGAAGCCGGCGGACGCGGACGGGAACCAGGTCCAGATTTCGGAAGCGACCATCTCCAGGACCCTGTTCGCCCTTCCGGGTATCGAGTTGGGCTCGAACAGAGCGACCGGGACCTTCCGCATCGCGCTGCAAAGCACTCCTGGGATTGACCCGTAGCCGCCTAGTCCGACGCAGACGTCGGGCCGGAATCTCTTCACAAGGTTCTGGGCCGTCGCGAGGGACGAGACCATCCTACGGGCGAAATCCACGAGGGCCGCACCCCCCCTGCCCGCGGAGGAGACCGGAAGGCCCACATGAGGGAAGGGGGACCTTTCGAATATCCTCATCTCCGAAGGCCGCCTCGTGCCGAGGAAGAGGCAGCCCCATCCCTCCTTCTCCAGGTCGCCCGCCAGGGCCAGGGCCGGATATATGTGGCCGCCGGTGCCGCCGCCCGCGAAAAGAATCCTACGCCGCCTCAACCGCGACCTCCATTCCGGACGGCTCCTCGCGTTCGGACGAAAAAGCGACGTTCAGAATCAGCCCGACGGCCGCCATCATGCACACGAGCGATGATCCGCCGTAGCTCACGAAAGGCAGCGAAATGCCCTTGGTCGGGACGGACGCCGTCACGACCGCGACGTTTATGAAAGCCTGCGCGCAGATTATCACCGTCATGCCGAGGGCGAGCACGTATCCGGACAGCGTCCGCGCCCGCTTCGCTATGGCGACGCCGGCGAGCAGAATCACAAGGAAGCAGAAAAGCACGAGAAGGGTCCCTATCAGCCCCCACTCCTCTCCGATGAGCGCATAGATGAAATCCGTGAAGTTCTCGGGAAGGAAGTAGAGCTTCATCCTTCCCGCGCCCACCCCCTTGCCCAGGATGCCCCCGGAACCGAGCGCAATCAGGGACTGCTTCACCTGGTGCCCCTTGCCCAGGGGGTCGAGTTCGGGGTTCATGAATACTTCAATCCTGTCCCGAATGTGTCCGAACTTGAAGTAGAGCATGTAGGCCATGCCGCCGGCGCCTGCAGCGGCGAACGGGAGCAGGTGCCATATCCTCACGCCCGCGGCGACGGCGGTCACGCATCCCGCGGCCACGATGAACATCGCCGTCCCGAAATCCGGTTCGATTGCGACCATCCCCGCCGTTGCGCCTATCGCGGCCAGCGCCGGCAGGGTTCTCCGCAGGAAGCTCCCGGCCCGTTCGGGCTTCGACCCCATGAGCCATGCGAGGAAGATTACGAGACTGAGCTTCGCCACGTCGGAGACCTGCAGGCCGAACCCCCCGAACCGTATCCACCTGCTGGCCCCGTTGTACGTCTTGCCGATGGACGGAACCAGGACCAGGGCCAGGAGGACGAGCGTCAGAGGAAGGAGAATCGGCCCCAGGGCGATTATCTTCCTGTGCGGGATTCGGAAGCACGCCCAGAAGGCGAGCAGGCCCAGGAACAGGAAAAGGAACTGCTTCTCGAGGAAGTGGAACTCGTCGAGCAGCGCCGGCCTCTGGATTGAGGGCACCGCGGTGGCGGAGTAAATCATCACAATCCCGAACACGACCAGCACTCCGGACGCCGCTGCGACCGCATAGGCCGGGTCCGAGATTATCCTGAACCCTTCGCCTTTCGTCGTGCAGGAATCACTCATGGGCACCGCCTGAAAAACCCGCAGGCATCACACCCTCAGCATCGCTATTGACGCGGCCGCGCATACGCTCGCCGCTATCCAGAACCTCGCTGTTATCCGGGACTCGGGCCACCCGGCGAACTGGTAATGGTGGTGTAGCGGCGCGCAGAGGAATATCCTGCGGCCGTTCCTCATCCTGTACGAAAGCACCTGGAGGAGGACCGACGCGCCTTCAGCGGCGAAGACGCCTCCGGCGACCAGGAGAAGCAGCTCCTGCTTCGCCGCGCACGCGAGAAAGGCCACGGACCCTCCGAGCGGCAGTGACCCTGTGTTGCCCATGAATATCTGCGCCGGATAGCAGTTGTACCAGAGGAACCCGACTCCCGCGCCCGTCAGGGCCGAGGCGAACACGGTCAGCTCGCCCGCCCCGGGCACGAACGGAATCGCGAGATGTGCAGCGTAGTCCTGCCTCCCTGCGGCGTACACGACGAACAGCAGCGGCACTGCGGCTATGGATATGCACCCGCTCGCCAGGCCGTCCAGGCCGTCGGTGAAGTTGACCGAGTTGAGGGTCGACACCATCACGAAGACCACGATTGGGATGAAGACCGCCGCCGGGACCGGGCCTATCGACGCCTTGACCAGCGGCACGTAGAAGGAGGCCCCGCCGCTCCCTTCGCCGAGCGAATGGAGCGACGCCGCCACCACCAGCATGAATGCCGCCTGGTACACGAGCCTTTCCCTGATGCCGAGGCCCTTCTTCCCCTGGACCGTGAGCTTCACGTAGTCGTCCCAGAAGCCCAGGGATCCGAGCGCTGCGACGACGAACACGCCCAGGATGACGTAGGGGTTGGAGAGCTTCGCCCACAGGAGCACAGCGCCGAGAATCGCCGCGATGACGGCCAGGCCGCCCATCGTCGGAGTCTGGGCCTTTCCGCTGTGCATCTCCGCGAGCTTGTCCGAACCCTTGGCGCCCGCCTTCTCCAGTATCTTTTTGTTCCTGAAA
>JBFZBV010000061.1:0-26315 GCA_041308285.1 Planctomycetota bacterium
CTCTTCCGATCTAGTGGCATCGAGGGTGCCTGGAAGCCGAACCCGATCAAATGGGACATGGGCTATCTGAACGTTCTCTTCAAATATGAATGGGAGCTGGTCAAGAGCCCGGCCGGAGCGAATCAGTGGCTGGCCAAGGACGTGGCCGAAGAAGACATGATCATTGACGCTCACACCCCGTCGAAGAAGCACCGGCCGATGATGACCACCGCGGACCTGGCTCTGAGGTTCGATCCGATTTACGGGCCGATCGCGCAGCGCTACCGGCAGGACCCGGAGGAATTCGCGGATGCCTTCGCCAGGGCGTGGTTCAAGCTGACGCACCGCGACATGGGCCCGCGAGCGCGCTATCTCGGCCCGGAGGTCCCGGCCGAGGAGCTCGTCTGGCAGGACCCCATTCCGGCGGTGAATCACAAGCTGATTGATGCGCAGGACGTCGCCGCCCTCAAGGGCAAGATACTGGCGTCCGGCCTGTCCGTGGCGGAGCTGGTTTCAACCGCGTGGGCGTCGGCGTCCACCTTCCGCGGCTCCGACAGGCGCGGCGGCGCAAACGGCGCGCGAATCCGTCTTGCGCCGCAGAAGGACTGGAAAGTCAACCAGCCGGATCAACTGGCGAAGGTCCTGCAGGCGCTCGGAAGGATCCAGAAGGCGTTCAACGATTCGCAGTCGGGCGGAAAGAAGGTCTCGCTGGCCGACCTGATAGTCCTGGGCGGGTGCGCGGCCGTCGAGGCGGCGGCGAAGAAGGCCGGTCACGGCGTGACCGTCCCCTTCGCGCCGGGGCGCATGGATGCCTCGCAGGCGCAGACCGACGCGGCGTCCTTCGCCGTGCTCGAGCCTGTCGCGGACGGGTTCCGCAACTACCTCAAGACCAGGTTCTCCGTGCCGGCCGAGGAGCTGCTGGTGGATCGGGCGCAATTGCTGACGCTGACGGCGCCCGAGATGACGGTCCTCGTAGGCGGACTGCGGGTCCTGAACGCCAATTCCGGCCAGGCGCAGCACGGCGTTTTCACGAAGCGCCCCGGGACGCTGACGAACGACTTCTTCGTCAACCTGCTCGACATGCGCACGGCGTGGATAGCGGCGTCGGAAGCGGGGGACGTGTTCGAGGGGCGCGATCGCGCGACGGGCGGGCTCAAATGGACCGGCACCCGTGTCGACCTCGTCTTCGGCTCGAACTCGCAGCTCCGGGCGCTCGCGGAGGTCTACGCGTGCGCCGACGCCCAGGAGAAGTTCGTGCATGACTTCGCGGCCGCATGGAACAAGGTGATGAACCTGGATCGGTTCGACCTCGCCTGACACGAGCGGGAAAGGGGAATGCGGCTCGGCCGCCCGCGGAGCCGCATGGGGGAGCGCACCGAACGGGTCAGACCGGCAATCCGGGCGTTCTGCCTGATGCCGGGCCGATACTCCACGAATGTGGGGACGACCAGGGCTGGATGATCCGCGCGGTCCGGATCCCCGGCGATCGCCTGGAAAGCGTCAAGGGCATTCCCTCGGCGTCTTCAGAAATCCATCAGCGGTCGCAGTGCCGAATACACTGGGGCTCAGGCCTTCCCTTTGCACCCGAACATCTCGATTTTTTCCAGGACGACCTTTTCGATCGCGTCCCTGGCCGGGCCCAGTATCTTGCGCGGGTCGAACTCCTCGGGCTTAGTCGCGAAGACCTCCCTTATCGCTCCGGTGAGCGCGAGCCTGAGGTCAGTGTCGATGTTGATTTTGCACACCCCGCGCTGGATGGACCCCTTTATCTGGTCTTCGGGCACTCCCTTGGCTTCCGAGACCTTGGCGCCGTACTTGACCGCCTTGTCCAGGACCCATTTCGGCACTCCCGACGCGCCGTGAAGCACCAGAGGCAGGCCGGTCTTCTTCTTGACCGCCGCAAGGCGGTCGAAGTCGAGCTTGGCGTCGCCCTTGAACTTGAACGCGCCGTGCGAGGTGCCGATTGCAGGCGCGAGCGAGTCTATGCCCGTCTCCCTGGCGAAGCGCGCGGCCTCCTCGGGGTTGACCAGGACCGCGTCCCGGGCGTCCACGCTCACGTTGTCCTCGACGCCCACGAGCCTGCCGAGTTCCGCCTCGACCGACACGCCCTTGGCATGCGCCATCTCCACGACCTTCCTGGTCTTCGCGAGGTTCTCCTCGAACGGATGCTCGGACCCGTCGATCATCACGGAGGTGTAGCCGCCGTCTATGCAGGCCTTGATGACGTCCATTTCCTTGCCGTGGTCCAGGTGCAGCGCCACCGGCACTCCTGCGTCGGCGGCGAGGGTCTTGACCAGCGCCACGAGGGTCTTGATTCCCGCGTACTTGATGGCGCCCTCGGACGTGGATATGAACGCCGGAGCCTTGCATGCGGAGGCGGCCTTGAGCACGCCCTGGATGATTTCCATGTTGTTGATGTTGAACGCGCCCACTGCGTAATGGCCCTTGTCCGCAGCAGCGAGGATTTCTTTTCCTGGAACCAGCGGCATATGATCCTCCATCACAAGGACGAGCCGGCGCGCGAAAGCGCCGATTCCGGCCAGTGAATGTTAAATCCCCCTGCAATAATCCGGGCCCCTGCCGGCTTTATTCCCCCTCGATTGTCGAGGGCGGCTTTGCAGTGATGTTGTAGGTCGCGCTGACCACGCCCGGGATTTCGGACGTGAGCCTTTCGCCCAGCTTCCGGAGCTTGGCCCAAGGCAGCTCGGTGGGCGTGGCTTCGCGCGCGTCCAGGCTCTCCCAGCAGCGCACTTCAATCTGGGTGCCGTAGTCGCGCTTGCCGTCCCTGAGGCCCGTGACGCGGTCCTTGTGGACGATTGCGAGGTACTGGAAGGCGCCGGAATCCGCGAGCTCCTCGTTCACGATCCTGTCCGCCTTCCTGGCGGTCTCGATGTTCTCGCGGGTCACTTCGCCCAGCACGCGGACCGACAGGCCCGGCCCGGGGAAGGGAGGCCGCTTGTAAATCGATTCGGGCAGGCCGAGGGCCTTGCCGACCTCGCGGATTTCGTTCTTCCTGAGCTCCACGAGAGGCTCGAGCACCTTGTACCCGTACTCCTTAATCGGGTCGATTCCGAGCTGCACGAGTATGTTGTGCTGGCGCTTGACCCCTGCCACGGTCTCGTCCACGTCGGTCTTGTTGGTGCCGTGGAGCAGGAACTTGGCGCCGGACTTCTTCACGATGGGGCCGAACACGTGGCGGTAGAACACGTCGGTTATGCCCTTGTCGCGCTTCTGCTCGGGATCGGTCCTCCCCGAGAGGGCGGAGAAGAACTTGTCGCTCTCGTCCACCAGCGCGACGTCCACGCCGAGCTTGCGGAACGCCTGGACGACCTGCTGCGGCTCGTCGTGGCGCATGAGGCCGGTGTCGATGAAGTACGTCTTGAGCTGCCTGCCGACGGCCTTGCTCGCGAGCATGGTCACCACGGAGCTGTCCACTCCGCCGGACAGGGCGTTCACCGCGGTTTCCCTGCCCACTGCGGCGGCTATCGCCTTGATTTGAGCCTTGATGAATGCGTTCGGGTCGAAGGTCATTGGTTTCCTCCTGAATGAAATTCCGGGCACCTGAGGCCAGACATCGCGCTGGATTATATCGGAGGCAGGGGAAAGATCAAATGCGCAGGCCGATTCGCTGCGAGTCGGCGATGTCGAATGAGGATTTCATCCGGCCGTTTCCCGGGCCGAAGCCTCGCCGCAAGGAATCCTGACCTTCCGCTATTTCGAGATGTTCTCCTTGAGGATCTTCCGGCTCACGATGCGGTCGGACACGAACCAGCGGCCGACAATCTTCCAGCTCGGGCCCCGCTCCAGCCGCTTGAGCGTGTAGTAGACGAGCCGGTAGTCGCCCCCGATTTGCTCCGCGAGGCAGACCTGGAACTGGTCCCACACCTCGGTCCAGGTCGTAATCTTGATGTATTCGCCGTCGGCCTCGGCCTCGCTCTTCCGCTCCTCGTGGTGGTGCTTCCCGCTGTTCACGACCATCCGCTCGTACTGGCCAACCCCGTAGTCCGGGTTCTTGAGCGTCTCGGCGGCGATACGCAGGAGTTCCGGGTCCGCTGAGTCGGCCTCCGGCATCCGGGTGTCTCCGAGGACCTTCGCCGCGCCCGCCCCTATCCTGTCGAGCAGCGCCAGGCACTGCCGCGCTGTCTCTCGAAGCTCCGGGTCGTCCTTGCCGTGGTACTGCTTGCGGAACTCCGCCAGCGCCTCCGCCGCCTCCGCGCCCTGCTCGGCCTCCGAGAGGGCCTTGGCGACCCATTTCTGATCGGCGAGCCGGTCGTCGGTCAGGGCGCCGGGCGCGAGAAGGTTCCTGGCCAGGCGGATAGCGTACGGCATCCGGCCCTCGCGACGCCCCTCGCCGGTCGGGTAGAAGTCCGTCGCCTCGTCGATGGCGTATTGCACGCGCTCGAGGAGGCTCTTCTCGAACACGTAGCGCAGGTTCTTCACCCGCCGATCAGTCTCCGAGGCCGGGTGGTCCTTCACCACCTTGGCGATGAGGTTCAACCCCTTCTGCCGGAGGGCCTGGTACTCGCGGATCCGCTTCACCCATTCGCGGACTCGCTGCACCGAGAACGGCCGCTCGATTGAGCAATCGAATTTCTTGGGGTCGAAGAACGCCTCGACCTCCGACAGGCGCTGGTCGGCTTCCTTGGCCGCGGCGGCCGCCCTGGCCTCGGACTCGGCGACGACGCGCTTGCCGAGCGCGGCCTTGGCTTCGACGTACCGCTCGAAAGAAGCGAGGCATTCCCGGCACTCCTTCACGGCGGGGCTGCCCTGGTCCTTGATCTTCTTGAGGCCCTGTCTCATCTTCTCGGCCGCTCCGCGGTACCGGTTGGCCACCGAGTCCCTGGCGAGTTCCTCCGGCTTCGCCTCGAGGACCTCCTTGGAGCGCGAGCGGTAGGGCGTCTCGAAGTCGATGCCGAAGGAGTACTGCTCCAGGCGCGTGAATGATTCCGCGATTTTGTCCGGGAGCGGCCGGATCTCAGGCAGCTCCTCGGCCGCCTCGCCGGGCTTTGCGTCCTGCCCGCCGCCGGCTTCCGGACCGGGCGCGGCCGGAGCCGGCTTCGGGGCCTCCGGCGCAGGCGCTTTCGGCTGGTTCGCAGCGGCCGCCAGCGCGGCCTCGAGCTTGGATCGCAGGGCCGCAATCTTGCCGTAGCACGCGACAACGTCCGGGTGATTGCGGTTGCCCTCCGAAATCGGCTTCAACCACTTCTCCAGCCGGGCGAGGTACCCGTCGAACTCCCCGCGATTGGCGGGGTCGATGCTGTCGAAGTACTTGACGACGCGCGCGTAGTCCTTGTCGAAGCTGGACACGTGGCGCTTGTCGGCGAAGGGCAGCTCTTCGGCCATGGCAATGCCGGCCACGCACTGGAAAGCTGCGAAGGCAAGAAGCAGAGCGGGGATTCGTCGGTTCTGGCGCACGGCTCACCTCCGGACACGGACCTGGGACCCGGGACGGCCAATCCTAGCGCCCCCCGCAGACGGCGTCAATCGCGACGCGCCCCCGGGGCAGGACCGCGCTGGCCGGCGATTCGGGCGGCTCACTCGGGGCAATAATCACAATGAGCTACTCCTGATTTTCAAGACGAGACGAGGGTTTCACACGTGCAACTTCGGGGACAGTATATTCCATTTGCCGCTGCCGGACCCTCCGCATGCTGTCTTCGCGGGGTATGGCTTTTCGGAGCAGTGAATGAAAGTATACTGTCCCCGAAATTCCGCTCGGGACGTCATGATGGATTCACGGGCAGGTTCTCGAGGTCGTCGATGTCCTTGTGTCTGCCTGCGGCTTTCTTGTTCGTCCTGAGATCCTCGATCCCGATTATGCTCACCGGTACGCCGTCAAGGACACTCAAGAACTCTTTGAAGTCTTGCGGAAGCAGCATCTATTCCGAATGCGACCACCCTCAGCATTTCCAGGGCCTCGAGGCGGTCGCGGGGAGTCCGCTTCGCCCAGAAAACCCTGTCGTCAGGCTCGTCGAATGCGTTCCCTGTCGACACGACGCGCCGGTCGACCCTCGGAAACACGACATGCATATCCATAGGAGATTTCTAGAGGGTGCGCCGGGCGGGTGCAATGCCGGCGGGACGTCGAACTAACCGCCCAGCATCTTCCTTATGAAGGGGTTTCGTTCGAGGGTCCGGGCTTTTTCGACCGCCGGGCGCAAGTCGAGGCTTCCACGCCTCCCGTATCCGGCTATGTGATGCCAGGCCGCGCGCTTGCGCAAGGAGATGCATTCCCCGTCGTCGAGAAGGATGCGAGCCGCAACGAGGGTGAAGCCATGGTCCTCCCTGCCCGCGCATATGTCGAACAGCAGCTCTCTTTCTTCCGGGTCCTCGCTCCTGTTCTCGATGAAGTCTAAAACGGTTTCCCTGACTGCAGGGTATTCGTAGTACCCGCGCGCGAGGTCATTGAGCAGGCATCGGAAATGCAGGGTTTTGTGATCCTTCGCGGCTTTCAGAAACGCCACCAGGCGTTCTACCGTCTGCCGGGTTAGGGGATATTCGGGCAGTTCGCCGTATTCGTCATCCAGGAATCCTGCCCAATGGACATGCTCCCCAACAGCGCAGGCGATTATATCCCTGATTGGACCGGGATGTTCATCCTCAACGAGCATTCGGCTCAAGTCGTCAAGGAAGACCCGGTCCGTGATATTCATCTTCCGGAGGCTGTTCTCGAATCCGGAAATGAACCTGTCCACGATGGTTTCATCCGGCGAACGGGAAATCGCCGTTGTAAATCCCCTCTTCAGCTCTTCTACAGGGAACTTGACCTTGTAGCCGTGGAGTATGCCGTTTTTAGTCGCTGACGCGTAAAGGGCGTTCGAAATGCGGTTGCCCGGTCCAAACGCGTATTTCTCTCTGTAGATGCCCAAGAACTCCCGGAACATACCAGTGTCCTGGCTTATCATTGTCATAAGCCGCTCATCCAGGGTCTCGAATTCGGAGAACAGGGCGTATTCCCCGCGGCTGGAGATTTCCTTTGTTTCGAGAACTGCCCTCAGTCTTTCGTTTTTCAGGGCTCTCTCCATCTCCCAGACGCATTCGCGGAGATCAGTCGGTGTGAAACGCGTTTGCGTCCCCAGGCAGCCTGCGATGAGCAGGAGGGCGGGGAATGTAGCGAAGGCAGGGAGAAAGGGGCTTGTGGACATGATTGACCGTCCTTGGAAAATGGCAACCCTTTCCCCACCCTCAGCAGCGGGAGCGTCAGGACCGAATCCTATTCCGACTTCTTCTTGGCCATTCCTCCGCGCCATTCGGACCCCGGCCAGCCCGTGACCGAGGGGCTGGTCTTGTCCCTGAGGGTCGTGTCCTTGTTGCCGAAGTTCTGGGTCCAGTGCACGCCGGAGAGGCCTGCGCCCATGACGGTCCACTCGCGGTTGATCATGTTGCGATGGTGGCCCGAGGAGTTGTACCAGGCGACGTGCGTGCCCTGCGCGTCCGAGTGGCCCATGGAGATGTTCTCGGAGACGCCTGCGCCGGAATAGCCTTCCTTGGCGCAGCGGTCGGACGGCGCCCTGCCGTTGGGGTGGTTCTCGATTATGTGCGCGAACTGGCCGGACGAGGCCATGTAGGCGGAGTGGCCCCTTGCGGCGCGGACGAGCATCTCCTCGATTTTCACGCACCTGCGGCCGAGCATCATCCTGTACTCGTTGAGTATGGCCACCTGCCGCCGCTCAATCTGGCCCGCCTCCTTGTTGTTCTCGTTCCACTTCATGACCTCGGCGTTGTAGGCGATCATCTTCTGTTCCTTGGTCTCGGTGGAGAAGGTCCTTATGCTGAGCTGGCTGTTGGCCAGGGAGGCGATGTAGTCCATGTCGATTTTGTCTTCCTTGTCCCTGTCGAAGGACTTGTCGATTGAGGCGAGCCAGTCGTTCACGCGCTTGAGGTCGTTGTTGATGCTGGACGCTGCCGCGTTGAGCTGGATTGCCGCGCTGTACGGGTTGGTCCAAATCTCCTCGACGGCCTTCACCCTCTTGTCGACCTCCTGCTGGGCGAGGCGGTAGACGTTGGCGTCGGCGACCTTCTTGTCCGGGTAGCGCTCCTCGTCCTCGATGAAGTCGAGCGCGTAAGCGCGGCGCTTGTCGAGCTCCGTCTTGAGCGTGACGAGCGTCTGGTTGTTGAACTGCAGGTTGCCTGCGATCCGTTTCTTGAGCGCCTCGCGCTTGTCGCGCAGCGCGCGGAGCAGGGGTTCGAGCCCGCGCGGGATGGCCTTGAGCCTGTCCACGGCCTGTCCGGCCGAATCGAGCCCGCCCTTGTGCACGGTGTCGACCAGGGAGGCGATTTTCTCGTCCTCGATTGCAATCTCCCTGTCCTTGATGGAATACCATTTCCCGTGGTAGGGCACGTAGCCCCCGGCGGGCAGGCCGGATTCGCGCATGCGCGCAATCAGCGGGTTGATGCGGCTTATGAGCGAGGAGTCGCGGTTGAAGGCGTCGGCGAGCACGGACTCCCCGGCCTCGGGCAGGTTGTTGAGCAGGCAGAACACGCCCAGGGCGAACATCTTCTCCGCGTCGAGCTCCGCGAGCTTGAACAGGGAGAGCAGCTCCTTGTCGGTGAACATCTTCCAGCGCTTCTGCGTCGTGCCCTTGCCGTCCTCCAGGCCGAACCTGACCCAGTCGGAGTCCGCGCCGGTCACGAACACCTTGGTGTTGGACCCGAGGTCCCACGGCTTGGAGCTCAGTTTCCCGGAGGAAGCCTGCTGCGTGAAATACCCGAACAGGGCCTTTACCGCGTTGAGATCGGCCACGCGGGCGGAGAACTCCTCCTTGACGTCCCTGTCCTGTGTATCGGCCAGGATTCTTCCGTAGATGTCGATGGCCTTGTCGAAGTCGCGCTTCTTGGAGAATACGTCCGCTTCGGCCGCGTTGTTGTACACCTTCTGGCGCGAGGCGATTTCAGCCTCGGCCGAGGACCTGTTGTCCGCGCCTTCGACCATGAGCTTTATGACGCGGAGCCTCATGGACGCCTCAATCGCGCACTCGGTGCCCTCGTACTTCTTCACCGCGTTGCGGAACAGGACCTGGGCCTGCTGGTAGAGCTTCTGGTCGATGAGCTCGTCGCCCTTCACAAGCAGGAGCTTGAAGTCCGTGCGGGCCTTGTTCTTGACGTTCTCGATTTTGGCGCGGGCCTTCTCGGCGACCTCAGGGTACTTCTTGAAGTCCTCGATGAAGAATTCCCAGCGCCTGATTGCGTTGCCGTACTCCTCCATGCTGAGCGAAAGGTCGATTTCGGATTTCTTGTCGTTGAAGACCTTGCTGATTCCCGACGAGACGTATCCGTCGACCTTGGCGATCTCGTCGAGGATGAGCGGGTTGAGCTCGGAGAAGGGGCACTGATCCGTGAACTCGACCAGCCTGCGCTTCAAATCCAGCAGCGATCCCATGGGCGTGACCGGCGACTGAAGGCCGGTTTCCGCGAGGAGCGTCCTGAACGAGCTGTGCCATTTCTTGACGTGCTTGAACTCGGTTTTCGCGTCTTCAACGATGCGCTGGGCCGTCTTGGCCTCGGACGAGTCCGGGTACTGGTTGCAGAGGTTCTGGAACTTGTCGAATGCGTCGTCGTACAGCTTGACCTTGACGCCGATATCCCCCTCTTTCAGCGCCTTGCCCAGGGCTTCGTTCGCAAGGGCGAGGGCTTTCTTGGCGGCGGAGTCGGAGGAGAGCTTGTTGAAGATTGCGGTGCCTGCAATCAGCAGGACTATGATGCCGCCCGCGATGTAGAACAGCTCCCACGGAGGCCGTTTGCCCTGGGCCAGGGCAACGGGCTGGCGGTCGGAGGACCTGGCGGACTCGCGGACCTTGGGTTTCTCGATGATTCTCGTCCTGACTTCCGGGACGATGGCGCGGCTGCGGATTTCAGCGACGAACCTGATTATCGTGTCGCCGATTTGGATTGTGTCGCCGTCTTCGATGATTTTCGCGTTGACCATCTGGCCGTTGACGCGCGTGCCGTTGGAGCTTTCCATGTCCACGAGCTTGAAGCCGTCGGGAGTGCGCTCGAGGAGGCAGTGCTCCCTGGACGCCTTGGGTTCGGCGATTTGAACCTCGTTGTCCTCGTTCCTGCCGATTTTGATTTTCTCGGCCGCGTCCTTGATGACGAAATCCCGTGCAGGCTGACCCTTTTCCTCGATGACGAGCTTAACCATATCTTCCCCCAAGCAATGGTGAATCAATCAAGCCGCATTGATAGTAGCAAATAAAATGCCGCGGTTGAAGGCGCTTGCAGGCTGAAGCAACTCGTTCATGACAAAGACGATGCGTCATCGGCGCGGAGCAGGCGTTGTCCAATGCCGAAAATCCGTGCCTGGAATGTAAGAGGTTCTTTACGGAGGGTCCGGAGGGCTTGCTGTCGCAACATATTGCCATAAAAGAAGATAAGGATTACGCAAGGCCGCGGGCGATGTAAACCGGCTTTGACATTGAAGCGGAACGGGTCCCCGCCCGCTCTTCTCCCATGGAAAAGAACGGGCGGGTTGAACTCCCTATTTCCTACTTGTTGATTGTCATGCCCGTGGCGAACAGCCTCGTACGGTAGCCGTTGGTCGTGTGGTTCTGGCTTATGCTGTGCACGATTCCGAAGTCGCCCGTGCCGTCCGGCATTATGATTGCGCTCGCGCAGCCTTCCGCGTCGGACCCGGATCCAGGCCCGCCGCTGCCCGTGTTAATCATGCGGCATGCCAGAACCGCCGGTCCTACGAATCCGGTCTGTTCGTCGATTGTCCGCGCGAACAGGAAGACCCTCGTGAGATCCGGATCCGGGTCGATGGCGAGTTCGCTGTGGACCAGCACGCCGCAGCCCGTCCTGTCGATTTCGATATCGAAGCCGAGCACGCGGGTCGAGACGACGGCGCCGCCTTCGTTCCTGTCCGTGGCGTGCGAGTCGAACACCACCGAGGCGGATGCCTGGCCGAGGTCCGTGCCCCTCGTGTAGATTCTCTCGCGCCCCGCATCGTCGAGCTGGCGGATCGCTATGAAGCCCCTGCCCGTGGCGCGGTTGAGTCCGACCTTCGCGTCGACGACCGGGTATCCCGTCGAAGTGCCGTCGCAGTCGGCGTACACCGGCGTCGTGAACTGCCCGGTCGCGCCCCTCAGCGCCGAAGCCTGGAGGTTGACGGATCCCGCGGTGATGTTCTCCGTGAAGACGAGCACGCCGTCGCCGGAGTCGGTCATGTACAGGGCGGGCATCGTGAAGTTGACCGATGCCAGGGCCGGGCCGCTCGGGTTGGCCGGAGCCGATCCTTCCCACAATCCCGAGGCGTGGCGCCTTGCGAACACGGACGTGCCGACGCCGTCGTCCTGGATGAACGCCGCGACGAATGCCCCGCCGCCGGTCGCAAGGGAGAAGGAGGAGACCGCGCCGGCCGCGGACTCGACGTCCGCGGAAACCATTGCGCCCGCGGCAGCGAACGCGGAAGAGGCCGGCCAGAAGCGCGACTTGAGCGAAGCCGGAGCGCCTTCGGTGTGCAGCGAAAGGACCGCATCGGAACCAGACACCGCGACGGCCGGGGCGGAAACCGAGGTCAGCGAGGCGCTCGAAATCTCAATCGGCCCCGCGACGAGCCCTGCGGGGTCAATCCTCAGGGCCCCCGCGCAAATCTCGCCGGCGGCCTTGGCCTGGAGGAACACCACGCAGGCCCTGCCCGCCGAGTCGAGGGCGAAGGAGAAGTCCTGGACGGACAGGTAGGACGCGCCGGAAAGGCCCAGGGGCTCGTTCACGCCGGGCGTGGCCGTGGTGCCCACGTTCGACGCGCCGCTGGAGTTCACGCGGCGCGCGTAGAGCTGGACCGTGCCGGACCCGGAGTCCTGCAGGAAGAGGAGGAATCCCGCCCCGTCTGATCCCAGCACGAGCGCCGGCCCGGACGGGGAAGCGGAAGTGCCGTTGTCGATTGTCGTGGTCGAGGCCCAGTCGAACAGCCCGGTGCCCATGTCGAAGTACCTGGCGTAGAGTTCGGCCGACGTCCCGTCGTTCTGCACGTAAGCCAGTGCGCCCTTGCCTGCAGGGGAGCCCGCCGCCGCGAAGGCGGAGACGTCCCTGGCAGCGGCCGCGTCGAGGAACCCGTCGGCTATGACGGAAGCCCCCACTGTCGAGTCCCTGGGGCTGTTGAAGCCGTTGTACGTGCAGGCCCACAGCCTCACCGAATCGCCGCCCGCACCGAGCGTCTCCTTCTGGAGGACGGCGGAGAATCCGCCGCCGTCCATCGGGTTGACGTAGACCCTGCCCGATCCGGGCTCGACCTGGTTCATGACCTTCTGGGCTGCGGAAGAGAACACGGAGTTCTCGAAGGCGCCGTCCACGGCCCGGGCGCCCTCGAATTTCTTCGGGTCGGCCGGATCAGCACGGTTCACGTAGAGCCTCGAGAGCCTTCCGTCGGACAGCGTGAAGGAGATGTACGATCTGCCTGCGGGGTCGAACGCCACGCCGGTCAGCGTCGGCGCGGCGAAGGACATGGGCAGGGTGGAGAGCTCGCCGGTCTCGACGACGCCCGGGTCGATCCTTCTCGGCGTCTCGAAGGCCGTGATGCCCGCCGTGTACCTGGCCGCCCAGACGCATCTCGCGAGCCCCGAGGAGTCCGAGGCCTGCACGTACACAGCCTCGCCGCTTCCATTCGAGTCGAAGCCGAGCATGTAGCCCGGGAAGACCTCGCCGCCGGAGGAATTGAGCTGATAGGGCCCGCCGGTGGAGAAGGACTCGTTCGAGCCGTTGAAGATGTTGTAGAACAGGGCCGGAGTGTCGGGCGTCGTGCGGAGGAACAGCGCGATTGCGTTGCCGTTCGGATCGGGCACGACGGCCGGGCCCGAGAACTCGTGCGTGGCGTCGCCGGCCGCGAGATCAACCGGCGCGGCGTCCTCGAAATTGCCCGTGCCGAAGTCCATCCTCCTGTAGAGCACCCTGCTCCTGCCCGACGCGTCGTCCTGCTCGATGAGCCAGAGCAAATCCCCGTTCGGCAGGCACACGAAATCGATTTCGCGCACGTCGTTGTCGAACGGCGGCGTGTTCTCGTTGACCCTGATGGGAGCGGAGAACGAGGAGAGGCTCGACTCGGACGAGAACTTGCTCCCTGCAGCGCAGTTCTTCGACCCGGGGCCGGATTCCGTGTCCTGCATGAACGACAGCCCGCCGGTGCCGATAGGGCCCGCTGCAGCGAGAATCGTCGAGAACTGCTCTCCGCCGGACAGCCCCACGGCCTCGGGCGGATTGAAGACCTTGAGGGAATTGTCGTAATAGACGCCGTACGCCTCGCATGGGGACGCGGAATTCTCGTAGAACCCTATGATGCCGTTGCCTCCCTCGTCGAGGGCGAAATCGAACGCGTCCACGCCCTGGGGCACGAGATTCTCCCCGCTCGCGGCGTAGTCGATGACCCGCGGGAAGGAAAAGGAATCCGTGGACCCCGTGTAGATGCTCGCGAACAGCCTGGGCAGGGTGCCGGAAATCTGCGTCCAGACGAGCAGACCGTCGCCGGACTTGTCCATCCTGATTTTCGCGTCGATCACGTCGCCGGTGTTGGCGTCGAACTTCTCGGGCGTGCGGAATTCCGGGAAAATGGGATTGTTCTTCCTGTCGAACCTGATGACGTTCAGTCTCGACGTGTTCGATCCGTCGTCGCTGACGTAGACAATCAGCGCCCTGTCGGCGCCGCCGTAGGAGGCCATGCGGTCCTTGTCGAATACCACGGTGGAGCCGGGGATTGCGTAGCTGGCGTCGATGGTTTTTGCAGCAGAGAACTCGAGGCTGCCGGCTTCCGGATATATAGGCCGGTATATCTTCTTCTCGTCAGGGCAGCCGCTCGTGCAGAGCAAAAGGGCTGCAAAGCCGAAAGCGAGCCCTCTGAACCTGAATTTCCACTTTTTCATCCCTAATCTCCCCAAAGGAGCGTACCACGATCGGCATGCATTCCAACGGATAATACGCAACCTCCATACCGTGCCGTAGAATATTCACCTCCTAATGCAGATTATATAACAATTTTGGTGACAAGGTGTTAAACTTTTCGGTCTGTGAGAATCAAAGGATTTCCTGGAACTGGCTCGCAAGCCCCTGTAAACAAATGTTTATATATATTTCATTTTGTTGTCGGGATCCGGCACTCGGCCAAAGCCCGGAACAAACGTCGGAAAATCGGAGTTATGTAAACGTTTGTTTCCTCAAGGATCGCCAGGAAAGGCGCCTGACGGGGCAATCCAATCACGCGTTATAGGTCAGCTGGAAGTCGGTGGAATCCGCGCTCATGAATTCGCGGAGCCTGGCGGAGAACTCCTCCGCCGAAGCGTATCTTAATGAAGGGTCGCAGTTTATGGCAGCCATGACGATGGAAGAGAGGTTCGCGGGAATCCCCGGGGTGATTTCTGTGGGCGAATCGGGCTCGCTGCAGAAGTTTGGAATGAACTGCCCGTAAGAGTCTATCCTGTAAGGAACGTTGTTGGTCAGCATTTCATACAGTAGAACCCCCATCGAGAAGATATCCATGGCCGGGGATTCGCAGGCTTCTGCGCCTGCCGTGAACCGCTCAGGCGCGATGTACCCCAGGGTGCCGTAAATCTTGCGCGTGTTCGAGAGCTTCTCTTTGCTGCGGAAGGACTTGGCCAGTCCGAAGTCTATGATGTGCGGCTTCCAGTCCCGATCCACGATGATGTTGGACGGTTTCAGATCCCTGTGCAGAATGCCCATCGTGTGGGCGTAGTGGACGGCATCGGCCACGTCCGCCGAAATCTCCACGGATTTGCGGAGATTGAGCTTCTTCGCGGAGATTAGGTCGTCTAGCGAGCTTCCGTCTATGAAGTCCATGGCGATGAAGTGCCTGGAGTTCCACGCGCCGACTTCCCTTATGGACACGATTCCGGGGTGCTTCAGCTGGCGTATGGTATCGGCCTCCCTGTGGAAGCGGAGGACCTTCTCCTCGCTGGCGTGCGGGTCGGAAAGCAGGACCTTCAAGGCCACCGTGTCGCCGGTGTTGGCGTCCCTGGCCTTGTACACGATGCCGCCTCCGCCCGACGCGATTTCCTCCGTGATCCTGTACGCCCCGAAGTACTCCTGCTTTCCGATCCTCTCCGCCGCCTTCCTCGAGTACTTGAGAAGAGCCTCGCCTATCTTCTCCCTGAACTCATCGAGGGTGAACGGCTTCCGCAGCAGGTCGAATATGCCCCTCCTCATGAGGGTTATGGCCTTGTCGAGCGTGGCGAAGCCGGTAATCACGATAATCAGGAGTTCCGGTTTCATGCCCAGCGCGAGGTGCACGACCTCCTCGCCCGGCACGCCAGGCATGGCGAGATCCAGAAGCACCATGTCCACGTCGGTCTCGCGTATCTTCTTGAGACCTTCCTCCCCGTCGGAGGCGGTGTCGATGTTCACGAACCCCATGGCACCGAGGTTCTCGGAAATCACCGTGCGGACCGAATCCTCGTCGTCGACCACCAGGGCCTTGTACGTGGAGAAATCCACTGCTGCGCTCACGCGACGAGTCCAACAAGAGACCTGTGCGGAACCCCGAGCCCCGGGCCTGACACCGCACAGGGCGCATTCTAGCACCGGCGTCCGCCAAAGCAACGGGTACTGATGCATGCGGGGCGATATCGATCCGGCCGGGATCGTCGGGCCTGAAGGAGCCGGCGGAAGGCCCGGACGCCGAGGGCGCCTTACGCGCCTGACAGCAGCCTCGCGGGCGTCGAGGTGATCATGGCCTCGGCGGCGTCCTCGCCGCACCAGCGGGCCGCCTCGGCTGCTGCTTCCCGGAGGTCGAGGTTGGTGCGCCGGATGCTGTGGGCGTCCGTGGCGATGACGTCGACAAGCCCGGCCTTGAGCAGGGACCTTGCGAACCCGCGCTCCTGCCTGCCGAATTCGCCGAAGAGCGCACCCGAGGTAATCTGCACCAGGGCGCCGGAGTCCCTGAGGCCCGCCACCGGCCGCGCGTCCCATGAAAAGGCCGGGCTCCTCTCGGGGTGGGCGAGCACGGGCTTGTATCCCCTTGCAGACAGGGAGAACACGAATTCGCGGAATCTCGGGGGCAGGGTGCCCTCAAGGGGCATTTCCAGGAGCACCGCGCGGCCGGCCCCAAGGGTGAGCAGCTTTCCGTTCTCCGCGTCGGACTGGATTCCGGCGTATATCGAGAGCTCCGCGCCGAGGTGGAGCTCGATTGGGATGCACTTCCGGCCGGCGGCCGCCCGCAGGGAATCGAACCGCTCGCGAACGCCCTCGAGGGCCGTGACGGGCGGCTGATAGTGCGGAGTCGCCGCGCAGATTCCGGTTCCCGCGGCGGCGATGCGGCCGAGCAGGTCCAGGCTCTCGGCCTCGTCCTCGGGGCCGTCGTCCACGGCCGGGATTACGTGCGTGTGGAGATCCGTGACGGTCGTCATGGCGGCCCCAGCATCTTCACGAGAAGAGTCTCGAAAACCGTCCTCGGCGATCCGTCGCCGGTCTTGAGGGCGAGGTCCGCCTCGAGCAGGTCGCCGAGCATGGAATTGAGCCTGCCGGCGTCGAACCTTGCGGCGTCCTTCGCCAGCACCTTGGCGAATACCTTGTGCTTCTTGAGGGTCTCGGCTATCGCGTCCGCCCCGAGCCCGCGCCCGAGAATGGATTTCGCCTTGAGGATTTCCCTGACCTTGGAGTGGACCCTCTCGGTCAGTATCACGGCGATGACTCCGTCGTCGTGGACCGCGCCGCTCTCGCCGGGCCGGGAGAGGCCCTGGGAGAACAGCGCCGAGGATATCCGCAGAGCCGCGGCGAGGTCCCCTGCGGCCACGGAGTCCGCGAGCTTGAACACGCCGTATTCGTTGTACTCGCCGACGACCGCGTCGATGTCCGCCGCGGCGACTTCGACCGGCGAGGAGGCGGACGCCTTGCGGTAGATGGAGATTTTCTCAATCTCCTCGGAGAGCCCCCGGAGGTCCGGCCCCACGCGCTCGATGAGATGCTGCGCCGTCGGCAGGCTCATGACCAGCCCGGCAGCCGAAGCCTCCCCGCGCGTCCAGCGCGCGACGTCGTTGTCCCATGCGCTGCCCCCCGCCCAGGGCGGGGGCTGGTCGTAGAGCCGCTTGCAGGTCACGAGCCCGCCGGCCCCCTTCACGACCTTGGCGGCCTTCTTCCTGCGATCAATCTTCTCGGCCTCGAGCACAAGATGGGCGCCCCCGTCCTGCGATTCCACGAATTCCTCTATCGAGTCCCCGCAGGAGTCCGCGACGTCGTCGGCCCTGGTAATCAGGACAATCCTCGATTCCCCGAACAGCGACGGCGTGAGCAGGTCCGCGACGAGGCCCTGGATGCCGGACTTGAGGTCCTCGACCCCGTCGTAGGACTCGCGGGAGTATTCGGATGCTCCGGACAGCGACTTCACGATGGACCGGACGGCCCTGTCCCTCAGGAACGGCTCCTCGCCGCAGACGAGGTAGACGGGCAGCAGCGGCTCCTTTGCGAGCCTGCCGGGGAGGTCCAGGAAGTCGCACTCGAAGGGGGGCATTTGTCCGGTTTCCGCAGGCGTGCGGACGTCACTCTCGGCTTTCGTCGCTCGGCGCCCTCGGCTCGGGCTCAGGCGCGTCGTCGGCCGAGGTCTTCAAGTCTATGGCGCGGTCGACGGCGATGGTGTTGGGATCGGCCGGCGTCTCCAGCCGGCGCCCGCACTTCGTGCACTTGACCGTACGGTCGGGGGTGTAGCCGATTACGTTGAACCTCGTGCCGCAGCCGATGCACTCCATTATCGTCCTGTTCTGCTGCGCCAGGATGTCTTTCACCTGCTCGGAAGTCAGGTAGCCCTTCTTGACGAATACCTCGCCCAGGCGGAAGTACAGGCCCAGCTTGGCGGCCTTGGTCTGCTCGCGCACGCACTCGTAGACCCTGTCCAGGGTGGTGAACTTGAGCTTCACGGCGATGAACCCGAAGGCGATGTCGGACTTCTGCTCCTCCGGGTCGGTCGCCGGCCTCCGCATGTGCTTCTTCTGGTACTCGATGATTTCCCTGAGCTGCTCCCGGGTGATGTAGCCCTTGTCCTTGAGGATGATTCCTATGAGCTGGGGGGGCGTGGAGCTCTTCTGGAGCTTGATGCACTCTTCGAGCTGTTCTTCGGTTATAAACCCCTTCTTGACGGCAATTTTGCCGAACAGCATCTCTTCTTGAATGTTCTGGTACATGCAATCCGCCGCAAAAGCAAGGCGAATGATACAGGGGGCGTCCGCCCGTGTCAACATGACCGGCCCGCATGCAGCGTCCGGTCCAGGCATGGCGGGACTTTAAGCGCGAATCGGCGCGGGCGGGACTGGTTCCGCCTCCCGGCCGCCTATCCGGCCGCGGGACCGGCCTCGGGCGCCGCCGGGGGTGCCTCTTCCGGAAGCACCGCGGGCGGGGGGGCGGCAATGTCCTCCTCCTCCTCGAGTGCAGCGAGGGACGGGTCGGCCTTGCGCACGACGATTTCCCCGAACTCCTCCTCCTGCGCGACCTGGATGAGCTTCTGCCTGACGAGCTCGAGAAGGGCGAGGAATGCGCCCAGGACCTGGGACTTCTTCGTGCGGGTCTTCACCATGGCGGAGAACTCGCCGGACCCGGATGTCCGCAGGAAATCGAGGATGGAATCGATGTGCTCGCCTATCGGTATGTCGTCGTAGACGATTTTCTTGCGCGGATCAAGGAGCGTCTCACGGACAATCCTCGCGAACGCAGAAACCAGGTCCCACAGGGTCACGCCTTCGAGCAGCTTGTCTATGTCGACCGGGGCGGGCGGCAATTCGGGCGTCATGCCCCTTCCGTGGCGGGTCCCGGCCGCGGCGTGAAGCTTCGCCAGCCGGCGGGCGAGGTCCTTTATCGCCCGGTACTCGAGCAGTTTCTGTATGAGGTCCGACCCGGGCTCCATCGCAGCCAGTTCGGACACCTCCTCGCCCCTTTCCTCCTTGGGCAGGAGCTCGCGGGACTTGATTTCCATGAGGTGGCAGGCGACGACGATGAAGTCTGCGGCGACTTCCAGGTCCGTGAAGTCCATCGACTTCAAGTGCTCGACGAACTGGTCCGCGACCCGGGCGAGCGAAATCTTGGAGATTTCGATTTCGTCCGTCTTGATGAGCTGGAGCAGCAAATCAAGCGGACCGCAGAAGACGTCCAGGCTTACGCTGTATGCATCCATGACATCCCGCCAGGCGCCCGAGTAGACGGAATCCGATGGTAGCACCGCCACGCCGGCCGTGTCAACCTGCGCCGGGCTTGTCCGGCATTGGGCCATAGGCTATACTGGTTCTGCGGGAGGAGGGGCGCGGCCGGATTGCGGCCTGCCGGCCCCTCCGGCCGGAACTGTTCCGGAGTCTCGATGCCGAGCGCGACCCAAATACGCCTCCTTGTGATTGACGTGGACGGGACACTCACCGACGGGAGAATCTACATCGACCAGGCCGGCAACGAGATGAAGTCCTTCTACGCCCATGACGGCACCGCACTCAAGCTGCTGATGGAATCGGGAATCCTGGTGGCGTTCATAACGGCAAGGACGTCGCAGTCTGTCCCGAGATGGGCCGCCGAGCTGGGGGTGGTGGAGATCTACCAGGGCGTGGAGGACAAGTTCTCGGTCCTCTCGGAGCTTCAGAGGAAGTACAGCCTCAACCTGTCCCAGGTCGCGTACATCGGCGACGACCTGTCGGACCTTCCGCTTGTGCGGCAGGTGGGGAGCTCGTACGCGCCCGCCGACGCTCGGCCCATCGTGCGGGAGTTCGCCCGCCACGTGACTTCGGCCCGCGGCGGACAGGGGGCCGTCGCCGAGTGCTGCGAGGACATCCTCAGGCGCCAGGGGAAGTGGGACGACCTGGTGTCGAAGTATCTCTGATGTTGAGGGCGGGGCTTGTTGAAGTCCTACGTGATCCATTTCGCGCTCGTCTTCGGCGCCTCCGTCTCCGCCCTGTTCGCCCTCGATGCCCTCTTCGAACCCTCCGGCGGGCCCAGGATTGAGGCCCCGCATGCCCCACCTCCGGTCGAAGCCGGCGACGACGCCGAGGTGAAGGAGTACTTCCACCCGCACTACGACGACAGGCACACCCTGGCATGGACCATAAAGGGCGGGAGGGCGAGGGGGCTGACCGGCAAGAACGTGCGGCTCTGGGACACCGAGTTCACCCTCGTGCACTACCGCGGCGACATGCAGGAGGCCAGGCGGGTCACGGTGTCGGCGCCCGAAGCGTGGGGCGAGTGGGACAAGGAGGGGAAGGGAGCCATCTCCTTCGCGGGCCGAGTCGAGATAAGCACGACGGACGGAATCGTGCTCAGGACCTCCGATCTGCGGTGCTCGTTCGCCAGGGGCGCACAGGGCGGCGGCGACGATCCCTTCGGCGGCTGGAACTGGGAGTTCAGCACGGAGAGGGACGTGGAAATCTCCGGCCCCGGATTCGAAATCAGGGGCTCCGGGCTCCAGGGCGTCCGCGACGAGATGAAGCTGCTCATCCCGAGGAACCCCTCGGCGTCCATCGGAAGGGGGCTCTCGGAAATCTCCGAGTTCAAAAGCATCGGAGATCCGGCGGGCATGATCTCGGTCCGCGCCGGCGGCCCGCTGGTGCTGACCGCCGGGGCGCCGGCCGAGGCTACGGGGGAGACGGCGGTCCGGGTGAGGTTCGAGAACAGGGCGGTGCTCGCCGACTTCGCCCCGGACGGCGCCGGAGGTTTCAGGGCGGAGTCCCTGCTCGGGTCGAGAGTGCTCGAGGCCGACATGGCCTTCTTCCGGCCTTCGCAGGGCAAAGGCCGCAGGGCGGAGGAGGGGAAGGCGGCGCTCCTCGCGGTCCGCGGAGAGGGCGGGGTCAGGTACGCGAATCTCGACGCCAAAGGCCGCACGGAAGCCGCCTTCAGCGGGAACTCGCTGGCTTTCGAGCGGCCCCGCGGCGGCGAAGGGGCGTCCTTCAGGATATCCGGCGTGCCGAGGGCGGTGCTGCTGAGCTCGTCCTCGATTACTTCCGGCCTCGCGGGCGACGCCGCGGTCTTCCCCCGGCGGCCCGAAGGCGGCGGGCCCTGCAACCTGATTTGGATGGCCTCGGACACGGAGTTCGCCGCCTCCACGGACCGGGCGTCGGCGGCGGCGAAGGACCCCGGGTCCGCGACGATAGGCATCCCCAGGGGGGCGACGCTGGCCTCCTACGTCCGGCTGCAGGGGGGGACCGCGGCCGTGTGGGACAGGGTTCTTTCCCACGCGTCGGGATTCGACGACATCCCGACCGTGGAGTCGCTCAGGGCGGGCTTCAGGCCGGAGCTCGTGCTGACGTCCGAGACCGTGGAGCTCAATCTGCGGAAATCCCCCTCGGCCGGGGGCGAGCGCGGTTCGTTCGTGCCCGAGTCCTTCCGCGCCAGGGGCGACGCCCGCGTTCTCGACTACGGCGAATCCGGGGAGATGGAATCCTACTGCCGCGCCGAGGACATAGCCTACTCGGAGGCGCCAGCGGCGGAGGGCGGCGCGGACCTGCGGAGGGAGGTGAGGATAGAAGGCGAGCCGCGGATGGGCTTCCGCCGGGACTTCGCGCTGATGCCCTGGTCCGACTCCGTGTACGCCGTGAAGCGCAAGGGGGACGGGCCTGCGGTTTTCACGCTCTCCTGCAGGAAGGAGATGTACAACATAACGTACCTCAAGTCCGCGGCGCGCGGGGGTGAGGTCGCGAGGCAGATAATCAACCTCGAGGAGGACGTGCGCGTGGACGGATTCGTCCCCGAGGCGGAAGCGGGAGCCGGGAGCTTCACGCCCGCCCTCGAGCCCGCCCCCGGATGGCGGAAGCAGCTTTCGGCCAGGGCCGGGTCTGCGGAGATGGTTTTCCTGCCGCGCGCCGGGGGGAAAGCCGGGGCTGACCTGGATTCCTTCAGGGCGGGCGGCGGCGTCGCGATGGAAATCCTCGACCCGGAGGGCCGCATGGCGAGATCCGCCTCGGGCAGGGATTTGGAGTGGAGCGCAGGCGGGGACGGGCAGGGGAACGCGACCGAGTCGTGCGCGCTCACGGGCGACGCTCGGCTCGGGCTCTCGACCAGCCCGAATCCGTTCCCGCTCCGGCCCGCGTCCGGATCCGGCGAGGACTGGGTGGAGGTCTCGTCGCCGGATTCAATCAGGTATTTCAGGAAAATCCCCCCGCGCGACGCGCCGGGCGCCGTGCAGTCGGCGGACGTTTTCGCGCCGAAGGATGCGGAGGTCTCGGTGACCCCGCTCGAACTGCGCGGGAAGAGAATCGAGTGGAAGCTCAGGGCGGACTCGGCGGCGGTCTCATGCGCCGCGCCGGGCGCAGGAACCGGAGTGCGCTGGTCGCCGTGCGCGTTCAAGGCCTCCGGATCGGTGATTTTCTACAACTACAACGCCGCCGGATCGGTGGAGGCCTGGGGGAGGGGCGGATCGCTGGCGTGGTCCGGGAATGCGGCGGGCGGGAAGGCGCCGGAGCAGTGGATTCTGGGACTCGACGGGGCGCCGATGGTGCAGTTCCCCGTGGACGGCGTGTTCCTGGCCCAGGGGACGGCGCACACGCCGCGTTCCGGGGGCGGGCCGCGCGACGCATGGGTGCGCATCGAGGCGGCCAGGCGCATGGAAATCTCGGCCAAGGCCTTCGGGACCCCGTCCGAGGTGGTGACGCTCAGGGCCGAGGGCAACGCGGTCCTCACGGCGTCCGGCGTGCTCGAGAACGAGGAAAGCAGGTCCTTCCTCAAGATGGAGGCCCCTGAGATTTGGTGCGACTCCGCCGTGCAGGAGCCGGAGGGAGGGGGGAAGCCCGTGAGATCGGTGCGCGAGACCAGGGGCGCGGGCGAGACCGCGATAGCGATTGCGAGGCCCGACGGGACCACGGGCCTTTACAAGGGCGCGGACCTGTCGTTCAATCCGGGTGCGGGCGAAGGCGAGAAGCGCGTCTTCGGGCCCGGCAAGTGGACCTTCGAACTGGTGAGGGGCTCGAAATGAGCGGAGAGGGGCGGGCAAGGCAGGATTCGGCGGGCGGGGACAGCGGCGGGGCGGAGCCCCTGCCGTGCCCGCTGTGCACCCAGGTGGACCTCGGAGCGGATCCGTGCCCCGTGTGCGGCGGGACCGGCGAAATCCCCGGCCACGACGTCCCCGGCCTGTACCGCAGGGCGCGGAAGGGAATCCTCGCGCTCCTCAAGCAGATGACCCTCGGCAAATCCAAGGGCATGCAGCGGAGGGAGGAGCTCCTGGACGTGCTCGAGGACCTCTACAAGATTGATTCGGGGCTTGAGACCGCGGTCGAGAACCTGCTCCGGGTGCTGGAGGAGGACGAGGAGGAGTGGAACAACCCGGGCCTCTGAGGCCCGGCCGCCCGTGGCGCGCGGAGCCGGACAGGGCGGGAATCGGCGGCCGCGGCTCCTACGGGAGATTCAGCAGTGAAGCGGCCAGGGTCCTGCGGACGCACCTGAATCCGATGAAATTCTTCCGCGACGCCGGGTCGACGCCCCTCCTCGCCGCGCAGCGCGCGAACTGCCTGTTGAAGTTGAAGTCCCCGCCGCGGATTACGAACCTGCCCTCCGGAATCGATGCGGCCGAGCCGGAGTACGCGGCGAAGGGGCTCTGGGTCCACTCGGCCACGTTCCCGGCCATGTTGAGGCAGCCCGCCGGGCTCAGGTCCCCGGGGAATTCCGTGACCGGCGAGGGCGCCTTGCGGCCGCTCTCGAAGGTGTTCGCCTTGCGCTCCCCGAACTCCGCGCCCCAGGGCCAGTCCCTTCCGTCCGCCCCCCTGGCCGCCCTCTCCCACTCGGATTCGGAGGGGATGTCGCAGAACACGCTCTGGGCGTAGGCCTTGGCGTCGGCCAGCGAGACGCCCGTCACCGGGAGGGACGGGTTCTTCTGGGCGGCCCAGTCGTGGGGCGTGCCGGCCTTGCCGGCCGGCGTGGCGAGGAACGCGGCGTATTCGCCCGCGGTGACCTCGTTCCTCGAGATGAAGAACGCCGCCAGCGTCTGCTTCGATGCGGGCTTCTCCCTGTCCGGCCCCTTGTCGTCGCCCATGAGGAACTCCCCCGCCGGGACTTCGACCATGCCCACGAGGGTCCTGAGATAGATTTCGGCCTTTGCCGCCACGCCGCCCTCGTCGGCTCCCGTGCGGAACGCGAGGCCGGCTTCGGTCAGGGCCTCGGCATACTTCCGGTCGATGTACAGGGTCTCCATCCGGGAGAGACGCGTGTCGTATTCGATGTTTGCCTCGAGTCCGGCGATTTTTTTCGTCGCGACCGGATGGCGGGAGTCGATTTTCAGGACCTTCCTGTACTCCTCCAGCGCCTCGGGCCACTTCCGCTCCTGGACGAAGGCTTCCGCGGCCGAGACGATTTTCAGGATGTCAATCTTCTCAATCCACTTCAGGGCCGGCCCCTCCGGCTCCTCTTTCAGGGCTTCCTGGAATTCGGTCCTGGCGGCGGCCATGTCCCCGGCGTTGAACGCGGCCTCGCCTTTCTGGACGTGGAGGCCGTGGCGGCCCTTCCTGGCGGTTTCGCCGAAGTCCGTCTCCGGGAACAGGTTTTTCGCCTGCTCGCAGAGCGACAGCCCTTCGGAGAACCTGCCCTTCCCGTAGAGGGTTCCCGCGATGGCCTTCATTTCCTCCGCCACTGCCGCGAGCTCGGCCTGGGCCGCCGCGGCGTAAGTGGGGATTTGCGAGGCCTTCCTCAGGATTTCCACCGCCTTCTTGAAGTCGCCGGCCTTCCTGGCCTCGCGCGACGCCGTGAGCCCGGACTCCTCGACGACCTTCCCGACGAGCTTGTCCACCTCGGCCTGCCTGTCGAACGCCTTGCCTATCTTTTCGAGCACGGCCGCGTACTCGGTCGGGTTGGACTTGAGGGCCTCGGCCGCGGCGATGCGGGCCTCGAAGAGCCCGTCGACCAGGCGGGAGGACCGCTCGGCGTCGTAGCGCGCGATTTTCCGGAACGAGTCGAGCGCCGCTTCCCAGTCCCCGGCCTGCGCCGCCTTGTCGCCCTCGTCCGCGAGCCTGCAGACGATCGCCGCGTTCTTGGCCGAGGCTACGTCCTTCTCGGTCGCGCCCTTCTTCGTCGCCTCCTCGATTACGGCCATGGCCTGCTTCCAGTCGCCGTCCTTCGCGAGCTTCTCCGCCCTCGCGACGAGGGCCTTCACGTCCTCCACCTTGCCGGGCTGGGGTCCCGGCCCCGGCCCCGGCCCGGGTTTCCTTGAGCGCGCGGCCGCTATGCCCGTCCTGACCGAGTCCCGGCGATCCACGTCCACGAGGAAATCGCCCATGCCGTCCACTATCGCCGCGGCTTCGTCGAGCTTCCCCTGGGCGAGCAGCGCCTCGGCGTCGTCGATTCTGCCCGTGTTGCGGTTCTTCATGAAGAAGACTCCCGCGACCGCGATAATCACCACTGCGGCTATGGACACGGCGATGGATATCTTCTTGATTCTCGCGCCCGCGAGGTCCTTCAGGATGACCTCGACCTGCGCGATTTGCTGCTCGGCGTCGTGGTCGCCGGGCCTGAGCCTGCATATCTGCTGGTACAGGTCCCTGGCGTCGGCGAATTCCCCGTCGTCGAAGTGCCCTGCGGCGCGCTCCCGCAGGGACGAGAGCGTCTCGTACAGCTTCTCGATTTCGCGCTTGAGCTTGAGAACCCTCGGATTCTCGGGGGACGCCTCGACCGCCTCCTGGAGCGCGACTTCCGCCTTCTCGATTGACTTGTCGTCCCACAGCCGCTCGGCGTTCTCGATCACCCTGTCGAGCTTCTCCTGCAGGGCGAGCAGGTCCGTGATTTTCATCTCCACGTCCGAGGGGTCGGGCAGGAGGTTCTTCATCTCCTTCAGGGCCGCGATCGCCCTCCCGTAGTCCTTGCGGGCTATCTCCTCGTCCGCGGCGATTCTCAGCTCCGCAATCTTCCCCCTCTTTTCCTGGATTTCCGCGGCGAGCTTGTCGTGCTCAGTGTTGCCCGGGGCCAGCCCCCTCGCCTGGTCGAGTATGACCTCGGCCTGGTCGAACTCCTTCCTCTCCGCGAGACGGTAAGCCTTGAGCAGGAGCTTCTGGGCCTCCTCGCGCTTGAGGGACTCCTTGCGAATCGTCTCGAGGCTCTCGATGTAGTTCTTGGCGCCGGTGTCGTCGGGCTTGATGTCGAGTATCTCCTTCGCCAGCCTCTCCAGGTCCTTCTCCGATCCCTTGTCCAGGAGCCTCTCGAATTCCTCGGTCTTCCGGATGTAGGAGTCCCTCGATGCCGAGGCCTGCGCCAGGAGCTCGCGGGCCCGGGGGTCCCCGGGCTCCGCGGCGAGCACCTGGTTGAGAAGGAACACCGCGCGGACGAAGTCGAACTTCGAAAGGGCCTCTTCCGCAAGCCCCATCTTCTCCCGGGCCTTGGGATCCTTGAGCGTGGGCTTCGAAGCCGCGAGCTTCTCGGGCACCTGAGTCTGGCTCTTGACGGAGCCCCGGTCCAGCAGTTCG
>JBFZBV010000062.1:0-3753 GCA_041308285.1 Planctomycetota bacterium
GGTGGTCCTCAAGGCGGTCAGGGGCGGAGGGGGCAGGGGGATACGGGTCGCGCGCAGCCCGGACGAGGCCGCGGCGGAGTTCGCCTCGGCGGCCGCGGAATCCGGCTTCGCGTCCGGGAACAGGGACGTGTTCGCCGAGAAGCTCGTGGAGGACGCGAGGCACGTCGAGGTCCAGATTCTCGCGGACTCCGCCGGGAACGTCGTCAGCCTGGGCGACAGGGAATGCTCCGTGCAGAGGCGGCACCAGAAGGTGGTGGAGGAGTCGCCCGCGCCGGGCCTCGGCCCGCGCCAGAGGGAGGAGATGCAGGCCGCGGCGGTCCGCCTCATGCGCGCCGCCGGGTATGCCAACGCCGGAACCGTGGAGTTCCTGCTCGCCCCGTCCGGGGAGTGGCATTTCATGGAGGTGAACCCGAGGCTCCAGGTCGAGCACCCCGTGACCGAGCTCGTCACGGGCGTGGACATCGTCAAGTGGCAGATTAGGATTGCGTCGGGGGAGCGCGTCGGATTCGCCCCGCCCGCGCCGCGCGGCCACGCAATCGAGTGCAGGGTCTGCGCCGAGGACCCGTCGAGGGACCTCAGGCCCTCGCCCGGAAGAATCCTCATCTGGGAGCAGCCCTCGGGGCCGGGCGTGCGCGTGGATTCCGGCTTTTCGCCCGGCAGCGTCGTGCCGCCGGAATACGACTCCCTCCTCGCCAAGGTGGCGGTGTGGGGGACGGACAGGGAGGAGGCCCGGCTCAGGATGTCGAGGGCGCTGGGCGAGTTCAAAATCGCCGGGGTCCAGACGACGCTCGACCTCCTCCGCGCGGTGATTGGCCATCCGGTCTTCGCCGCCGCCGGGGCGGACACGGGATTCCTCGAGTCCTTCCTGAAGGAGTACCGCCCTCCGGCCGACCTGCTCTGGGAGGCCCTTGCAGCGGCCGCGGTACTCGAGGAGATTGAGGGGCAGAGGGCCGAGGGGGTCAACGGCAACGGGACGTCGCAGTTCTCCCCCTGGAAGAGGCTGGGCAGGTGGAGGCTGGGCGGGCCTCCGCGTTGAGGATATCTGCGAGGATCGGGTGAAGTACGGTTTCATCGAATCCGGCGCGCTGCGCGAAGTCCAGGTCAAGAAGGCCGGAGACTCGTACATAGTCACGGCCCTGGGCGAAAGCCGGTCCGTGTCGGTCGAGAGGACGTCGGACGGCAAGGCCGTGCTCGCTTCGGGCGGAAGGCGCTATTCCGTGGATTTCGCGCATGACGGGCGGGCGCTTCTGATTGTCGTCGGGGGCAGGACGTTCAGGCTCGAGCGCGGCGAACCCGGCGGCAAGGTCCTGGAAACGCAGGAGAGGTTCGCGCCGGGAGTGCACAAGCTCAGGTCCCCCCTGCCCGGGAGGGTGGCCTCCGTGACGGTCGCGCCGGGCGCCCTCGTGAAGAAGGGCGAACCCCTGGCCGTGCTCGAGGCCATGAAGATGGAGAACCTCGTGGCCGCTCCGGCCGACTCGATTATCACCGAGGTGCTCGTGGCTGTTGACGACCTCGTCGAGGGCGGCGCGCCCCTCTTCTGCTTCGAGGTGCGCTAGCGCGCCCCTGAATCGCGCACCGGCAACACGGCCGATTCCGCTCCCTCCGCCTCGGCTAGTAGAGCGGGAAGGGTATCCACACCAGGAAAGCCGCCGCGACCAGCGTGAAGACGGGAATCAGGATGACGGCCGCCCACGCCATGTATCCGAAGAAGGACGGCATCTTCACGCCCTGCTGCTCCGCGATGGACCTCACCATGAAGTTCGGCGCGTTTCCTATGTAGGTGTTCGCGCCCATGAACACGGCGCCGAGGCTGACCGCGCCCAGGATTATGGGCGCGCCGGCCATCAAATCCCCGGCGCTCGAGAGGTTGTTCGCCCCGATTGCGAGCGTCGAGAAGCACAGGAACGTGGGCGCGTTGTCCAGGAAACTGGAGAACGCCCCGGTCGCGTAGAAGTACTCGAGCGGCCTGGTGACGCCGAGCTCCCCGCCGCGGAGCTCGAGCAGCATCAGGGCGGGAATCATAGTGGCGAATATTCCGGCGAACACCGCGGCGACCTCGAGTATGGCGTTGAAGTTGAACTGGTTCCGCTCCCGCGCGACGTGAGCCTCGTGCGAGCGGTTGGCGTACAGAAGGGAGACGCCCGCGGCGCAGAACATTATCGCCTCGCGGTAGGGCGAGTTCACCGAAGCCGCGACGGACATGACGATGGCCAGCAGGAAGAGCAGGTTGAGCCCGCCCTTCAGCCTGACCGGCTCCGCGCGCTCCCTGTCCACGGCAAGGTCCTTGGCCACTTCCTTGCGGTAATAGTGCAGGTCGAGGAAGTAATAGAGCGTGAAGAGTATCACCCCGTTGACGGCCCACATCGGCGCGAGCTTCAGGAACCAGAAGAAGTCGATGCCCCGGAGGTAGCCCAGGAACAGGGGCGGGTCGCCGATGGGCGTCAGGAGGCCGCCGGTGTTGCAAATCAGGAATATGAAGAAAATCACGGTGTGCGCCTTGAACTTCCTCTCGAGGTTCGTGCGCAGCACCGGGTATATGAGCACCATCGCGGCGCCGGTCGTCCCGATGAGCGAGGCCAGGACGTAGCCTATCATGAGGAACACGAGGTTCACCGAAGGTTTCGCGACCAGGTTGCCGGTTATGTGCAGCCCGCCGGCCGTGATGAACAGCCCCGAAAGGAGGCTCAGGAACTGGAAGTACTCTATCCCCGAATGCAGGACGCGGGTCTTGTCGCTGAGGCACACGTAGACCGCGACCGGCGCGCCGAGGACGACGGACACCAGGAGCTTGTTCCTGTTGTGCTCCCACCAGTGCGAAGCATGGGGAAGGAGAGGGAGCACGGCGATTACGACGAGCAGGACGAGGAACGGGATTACGCTCCACATCGGCGGGCCCTTGGCCCCGAACCCGCCTTCCCCGCCGTGGCCGCCTTCCGCATCGTGCCCTTCGGCGGAAGCTTCGGCCTCCCCGTGGCCTCCAGCATGCTTCGGAGTGAAGAAAGGCTCGCCCAGCGCGAGCCCGAGGACTGCGAGCGCGGCGGCGGCCAGAAGAAGGACGACGCCGACGGTCCCGAACCGTATCGGTGCGGCCTGGCTCATGGCGGTTCTCCGAAAAAGTGAAATTGGAGTATATGCGAACGGCGAGCGAATTCCATACAAATCGAATGGCCTGGGATTTCGGTTTACAAAGCCCGCCCCTCTGAATATCCTTCCACCGATTCCGTGCGGGTTTCCCCTCGTTGCAAGCCCCGCCGCCGACCTGGAGGCATGCCCATGGAGCACAGGCTGGCCGCGCTCAGGGCCGCCATGGCCCAAGCCGGCATCGACGCGTTCTTCACGTCCTTCGAGGTGAGCGTCCAGTACCTGAGCGGGTTCAGCGGCGAGGAAGGGGGCCTGTGGGTCTCGAAGGACCGGCACTTCCTCATCGTCGACTCGAGGTTCAAGGTCCAGGCGGAGGAGTCGGCGCCGGGCTTCCCGCAGATGCCGAGGGCGGGCGAATACGGCGCGATGGCCGCGGAACTCGCCAGGAAGCACGGCCTGTCCGCGCTCGGGCTCGAGTCCGACAGGCTGACGCACCGGGACTGGACGAGATTCGAGAAGGCCTACGGAGCCGGGCCGCTGACGCCCCTCGAGGGCTTCGTCGAGCGCCTGAGGCTCCGCAAGGACGCCGATGAGGTCGATCTCATCGGCTGGGCCTGCTCGACCGCCCTGGTCGCGCTCGAGGACATAAGGCCGGGAATCAAATCCGGCATG
>JBFZBV010000063.1:0-7336 GCA_041308285.1 Planctomycetota bacterium
TATGACTGCGGCGAGGCCAATCCCCTCCACCGCGCGGCGCGATCCCACGGCGACGATACCAGAGCGGCAGCGCTCCTCCTGGACTGCGGCGCCGACCCGGCAATCCAGGACGAGAACGGAATGACGGCCCTGCACATCGCAATCGCGAACAGCAGCCTCAAGTTCGTGGAATTCCTGCTCCTTCGAAAGGCTGATCCCAACAAACCGGACGGCCTGGGAAGGACTCCGCTCCAGGCCGCACTGGAAGCGCACGACAAGGGCATCGAGGACCTCCTGAAGCGTTTCGGGGCCCGTTGAAGCGGGCCGGTCCGGATTCTCAACGGATTGGAGACTGGCGGCGATGCCGGAATGGAACCGAGTCGGAATGCCGGCCCTGGCGCTGGCCCTCGGAATAATCGCTGGGATTGCCGCCGCCTGGTTCGCGTTCCGCGGCCCGGCCGGGGACGAAGATTCCATGCCCATGCCTGACGCCAAGGCCGTGGCCTCCAAGGGGAGGGCAGGAGGCGCTGAGGCGGCTCGGGCAGGCCCGTCGTCAGCGGAACGCAACCGGCTCGCGAGAGACGGCGGAGAGGCCGGGGGAGGAGGATTCGCCTCGCGATCCCCGGCGCAAGGCAGGGACGCGCAGGAGCGGCTCATGTCGGCCGTTTACAGGGGCAACGTAAACGATTTGAGATCCGCCCTCGAGGAAGGCTCGGGGACAGGTTCACCCCTGGATCTCCGGCTCGCACTGTCCAGGGCAATCGACAACGGCGATTCTAGGATTGCCGGATTCCTAATGGAGAACGGCGCACCGGTCAACGGGGTCGGGGACGGCGGGTATTCGATGCTGATGCGCGCGGTGATGTTCGGGGGCTACGCTGCGCCGCTGATCGTGGCGGCCCTGCTCGACAAAGGGGCGGATGCGCAATACAGCGTAAACGGATGGACGGCGCTGGCCGTCGCGGAGGCGGAGAACGACGAGGCATTGGTCGAGGTCCTTCGGAAAGGGGGAGCCGTCCTGGATTCGGAAATGAGCGCGAAATGCATGCTTCTCAGGGCTTGCATGACCGGGGACCTGGAATCGGCCCGGGCAGGGCTGGCCCAAGGGGCTTCGCCCGATGCGTCGACATTGCACGGAGGCCGCGCCATAAGCTTAGCCGCGTCGTGTCTCAACGCCGGAATCGTCCGCCTGCTGATTGAGAAAGGAGTGCAGGTCAACTTCCCGAAGGGGGAGTGGCAGCCCCTGACCGCAGCGGTCAGCGCGCCGTGCGGGGAGTCCCGCCTCGAGGTGATTCGGCTCCTGCTCGAGGCGCATGCGGATGCGAACGCGTTCGGAGGCTGCGGGGGGGGGGAAATCCCCTGACCTGACCCCGGTCCAGTCCGCAGCGAAGCAGGGCGACGTCGCCGCTCTCAGGCTCCTCCTGGACCACGGCGGTGATTCGGCCTTGCGGGACTCCGAAGGGAATACCCCCCTTCATCTTGCGGTGGCCGAAGGAAGACGCTGGACCGCGGAGCTCCTTCTCGATCGAGGCGCGAATGCGAACGCGAAGGACGGCCAGGGCAGGACCCCTCTCAAGGTCCTTGCCGGACGGCCGGACCCGGACATCGAGGAACTCCTCAAGCGCTTCGGATCCCGATGATGCAATACGCCCTTCGGCGCGCGAGCCGCCTGCCGGCCGGGACCAGGAATAAGAGCGCACTTCCTGCCGCCCGGATTGCTACAATGACGGACGATTCAGCACGCATTCGGAGGAAACACCGTGAAGATTTCATTTGCGCCGGCGGTTCCGGCGGTGTGCGCCGTGGTCCTCGCGTTCGCAGCAGCCGCAATCGCGGACGACGAGGCTGCGGAAGAGCCTACCGACATGCAGAAGGTCGCGAAGGGCAACAGCGCGTTCGCAATCGACCTCTACGGCCGCCTGAAAAGCCAGCCGGGGAACCTCTTCTTCTCGCCCTTCAGCGTCTCCGCAGCCCTGGCGATGACCATGGCGGGCGCGCGCGGGAACACCGAGGCGGAAATGGCAAAGGTCCTGCGCCTCAGCCTGACCCGCGAGACGCTCCACCCTGCGCTGGGCGCCCTGATTGCCGACCTCAACGGCCGGAAAATCGAGGGCGAGAAGAGCGAGCGCAACCCCGATGCGGGCAAGCCGGTGTTCGAGCTCGTCCTGGCGAACAGCATGTTCGGTCAGAAGGGGTACTCGTTCCTCCCTCTGTTCCTCGAGGAGAACAGGAAGGCCTACGACGCGGGATTCTCGGAGCTGGATTTCATGGCGGACCCGGAGAAGAGCCGCCTGGCAATCAACGCGTGGGTGTTCGAGAAGACCCGCAAGCGAATCCGGGACATCCTGGCGCCCGGCCAGGTGACGACTGACACGCGCATGGCGCTGGCCAACGCGCTCTACTTCATCGCGCCCTGGGGGGACGATTTCAGCGTGAAAGCCACGAAAGAGGGGATCTTCCGACCGGCCGAAGGGGAGCCGGTCAAGGTCCAGTTCATGAAGAAGACTGATTATTTTCAGATTGCCGAAACCGACTCATTCAGCGCCCTGGTCCTGCCCTACCGGGGATACGAACTTGTAATGGTCATCGTTCTCCCGAAGGCCGTGGACGGCCTTCCTGCAGTGGAAGCCGGGCTGAAGCCGGAGGTTTTCCGGGAGATCGTGCGCGAGGAGAACTCCAAGGACGCGGAGATATCCATTCCCAAGTTCAGGATCGAGTCATCGTTCGACCTCAAGGACCAGCTGAAAGCCATGGGGATGAAGGATGCTTTCTCGGACAAGGCAGCGGACTTCTCGGGGATGTCGGCCAAAAAGGAGCTGTTCCTCGGGTTCGTGGCGCACAAGTCGTTCGTGGCCGTGGACGAGAAGGGCACGGAGGCGGCCGCGGCCACTGTGGCGGGCGTATCGTTCGGAGGGGATCCGCAGGGCGAGTTCAAGTTCACGGCCGACCATCCCTTCCTGTTCGCGATTGCGGATATCAAGACCGGGACGCTGCTGTTCATGGGCCGGGTCGCGAATCCGGCGAAGTGAGCGGCGAGGCGGGAAGCTTTTCGACGCTGAGGACGCTGAAGGAATGCTGCGTATAGTCACTTCGTCAAAATGTAGTTGTGGGAATTGAAGGGATATTCCGCTTTTCACGCGCGCAGCGCGTGTTATAACCCGGACGAGCCCTGCTTATTTGGTTCCGGCTCGTCCGGGTTATGAGGGATGATCATGGGCGGAGAGCCGGTCTACAAGTCGGAAAGCACGGCCAAGAGCATCTGGCAGGAGTACCGGATTTACGAGGATCGCGTCGAGTTCGACACCCATTTCGGCCTTTTGACAATCCCCTTCGACCACGTGGAGAGCGTCGAACTGTCGGAGTCGGAGATTGCCGGGCTGTTCAAGGGCGACCTGCACCTGAGGAACTTCCGCCCTTCACTGAAGCTCGACTGGGCGAACTTCCTTGAGCACGTGGTGCTCGACAAGAGCAAGGGCAAGGTCCGCCGCGTCCTGTTCACGCCCGAAGACCCGGCGGGCTTCAAGAAGGCGCTGGACGAGGCGCTGGCGGCGTACCTCGGCAGGAAGAGGCGCGGGGCGCCGAAAGCCTGATACCGGTCGCATTCCCGGCGGCGGCCTCCGCCCGGCGTCCGATGCGCTTTGGTGAATGGAGGAGGACGCATGGACATTCCGCACTGCTGCCGGACGACGGCTGAAGCGGAGCCCTGCGGGCGGAGAAGGTTCGACTCGAGGCTCGGGTCCATGCCCGCCGCCTGCGCGTTTCTCTGCGCAATCGTACTCGCGTCCGCATGCCGCACAGCCCTGGCAGGAGAAGAGCCCGTCCGGGAGGCGAATGCCCGCCAGGCGCCCGACTACGTTTCAATGGGCGAAAACGGGGAGAAGACGTTCCTCGTCGAAAAGGGCGCTGCCCTAGTCTTCGGATTCGGCAAGACCCTCGCGCTCTGGAGGAACTGCTTCGTCAGCGCCGCAGGCAGCGGAGTAGCCGTCTTCGGCCCGCTCGGGCAAAACCGCCTGCTGGCGCCCTGGGAATGCAGCGCCGTGGCCGCCCAGGGCGACATCCTGTGGGTGCTCGATTCGCGCGCGAAAATCCTGCACTGCGTAATCGGGGCGGATGAATCCCTGCAGTCGCTCGTAGAGGATCCCGGCCGGAGGATTGCCCTCGACCTCGAATGGCCCCGAGCCCTCGCGGCAGGCGGAGACAGCCTGTTCGTGCTGGACGGCAAGGCGGGAAAGATTGCAGTCGTCGAAGGGGGCGAAGTCAAAGGCAGTCTGCGGGCGCCAACGGCGTCCGTCTCGGATCTCGCGTGGACAGGGACTAGGTTGTGGGCCCTGGATTCCGGACGCAAGCAGGTATTCCTGCTCGACGACGAGGGGCGCGTCCTCGTGTCCGAAAAGGCCGGCGAAAAGCCGGACGGCGTCGAGGCGCGCGGAGACGTCCTTTGGATTCTCGACGGCGGCCAGGGGAGGATATCGAGGCTGGAGGTCGACAAGAGCCGGAAATACACCCTGGGGAAGACGCGGTCCGCGATACTGACGCCGAGGGTCACAGGGACGGAGGTCAAGCATCTCGCCCTGCCGTGGAACATGAACAGGCAGGAGGTCATCGACCGCATCGCAATCGAACCGCCGGCCGTTCTCGCCGAGGACGTCTGGGGACAGCCCGTGGCGAAGTTCCCAGGGGAGGCGCCTGCGGCGTCGATTAGTTTCAAGGCGACGATGCGCGAGATTCGATATCACGTGTTCCCCGAGATGGTCGGGAGCATGTCGGACATCCCGGCCGCGCTGCTCGAAAAGTACACGGCCGACGGAAGCATGCTGAAAATCGGCGACGAGCGGATCCGCAAGGCCGCGGGAGACGTGCTGGCGGCCGCCGGGCGCAAACCGGCTGGGGAAAAGGCCTACTGGATTGCCCGGCTCGGCTACGAGTACACGATTAAGCACGTCCCTTACGCACGGGGCATTCCCTGGATTAGCGCCCCGGAAGCCCTGGATCTCGGGAAAGCCACCTGCTCACCCATATCCTTCGTGTTCGTGGCGATCTGCCGCGCATGCGGCCTCCCGGCCCGCTTCGCGGCGGGGACCAAATTCCGCGGCGCCGGCAATCCCTTCGACCGGGAGTTCCACCGCTGGCCAGAGGTGTATCTCCCGGACTACGGATGGATTTCCGCGGACGCGAGCCTGCCGAGCTACATGGATCCCGATCCCGAACCCGCCAAGATTGCCTATTCGTTCGGCTGCATCCCGGACAACACGTTCGTCCTGATGACCGGCGGCGGGGAATCCGACGTGTTCGGCTGGCGGTACAACGGCGCAGGCGGAGATGTGTTCGTGGAATGGAGCCAAGTGAAGCCCGATTAGCGGCGGAAGGCGCTCCCCTGCGGCAGCCTCTCGCCTGGCGGCTCGGGACCGGCCGCAGACCGATATCTGCCCTGGAGCCGCTGCGGCGCGGCTTACAATCCGGGCCTCGGCGCCCTTACTCCTTCGATCCGGCTTCCACCATCTTGCGGAGGTTCGTGGCTTCCGCGGCGAGTTCGCCCTCGGCCTTGCGCAGTGCAGCCTTCGCGCCGTCCAGGACTTTGGAATAGCTGTCCCTGGGCTTTTTCTCGAATTTCTTGAGGATTTGGGCTATCCCCGCACGGAAGCTGTCCGTCTTCTTCTCAGAATTCTTCATGCGCGAGAGCGTCTGGCGCGCTTCCTTGGCGAAGGCATCGGCTTTCCTGATTTGCTCCTCGGACAGGAGCTTCCTGAGCTCCTTGGCCAGGCCGGCGTCGGAGACCGTCCCTTTCAGCACCGCCGTCACGTTCCCCGAGTTGTCCAGGACAATCGCGACGGGCGCGGTGCCGGCGTTGGCGACGGCGTTCTGGGCGGGCGTCACGTCGCCGACGTCCGCCTCGTAGCAGTCGAAATACCCGGCTGCAGCCGGCGTCTCCAGCGCGTCGGGGAAGCAGAAGACCTTCTCGTTGACTTCGAGGCACTTGAGGGCCTGGCGGCAAGGTGATCCGTTCTGCTCCTTCTTCGAATAGCAATACACGAGCATGGGGTTCGCGGGAGCGCCGCCGCCGGCCGCTTTGGCCGTGAATTCCTGCTTTTTCAGCCATTCCTGAAGCGTCGGATTGTCCTTGGGCGCGTCGCCCTCCTGGGCCTTGAACTCCGCCTTCTTCCAGGCGATTGTGCCGGGGTAGGAGTCCAGCCAGCCGTCGAGGCTGAAACGGGCCGCGCGGAATCCGTCCTTGGAAGGATCGCCGGTGCTGAAGGACCCGGCAGCGAGGTCGCCGGGCTTGCCGTCCCCGTTGTCGTCTATCTGGGGATGCTCGCCCTCCTTGTTCGCCTTCCGGGTCGTCCATGCGTATGCTTCGGCCAGGGTAATCCTGCAGTCGGCGTCCAGATCGCTGGGATCGTCGGCTGATCCGCCCTGGAGCGATACTCGCCACTGGCCGGCCCATCCCCAGGAATTGGCTTCGTTCGCCGCCACGGAAGTGATGATTATCCCGTTCGCGGCTTTTATGTCGTCGATGACGGCCCCGCTGTTGCAGGGATTGAAGGCTCCGATGAACGCGCGGCACTTGATGGCGCGGATTAGCTCGCCGAGTTCGCCGTGCGAAATCGCCCCGTCGTGCGTTTCGAAGACCTGCTGGTTGCCGTGGTCAATCCAGTAGAGGTAGACGAGGTCGTCGGAGCCCGAAATCTCGGCGACCTTCTTGAACGCCGCGCGGATTGACTCCGTGGTGCTCGTGCCGTGGACCAGATCCGCGTTCTCCTTGGCCTTGGCTCCGTACGAGAGGAAGAAGAGGTTCTCCCTCGGGAAACCGATGTCGAGAAGGTGCTTGGCCATGCTGGAGGTGTCGCCCCAGTACCAGCCGTAGTGGGGGCCGGGCTTGTCGACGTCCCCGGCCATCACGACGATTCCGATGCGTTTGCCGTAGGAGCGCCAGCATTCCCTGGCCCTTACGTAGCTTCCGCCGGGAGTCTCGGCGTAAGCGGCCGAAACCATCATGACGGCGAGAAATGCGATGCGGGTTCTGTACATTTCACACTCCTTCGCAGACAGGCTGCCCTCGTTTCCGGCATGGAGCCTCGACACAATGGAGTATATGCCTGGGCCGCTGCGGGCACAAGAAGAAGCGGTCCGCAGCGGAAGCAGTCCCGGGGCACGCGCTGCAGCCTGGATTCCGCTTCCGCCGGAATTGCCCGTGCCGGGGCAGGTTCATCCTGCCAATCCCCCAGGGGTGAAGAGTCAGGATTCTTCGGGCGGCGGGCGACCTGATGCTCCTGGATGTATCGTCGGTCGTTTTCACCGCGGGACCTGCTATCCCGTACTCGTGCTTTCATGCCGCGTATTCGTTCCCGTCCACGTTTTC
>JBFZBV010000064.1:0-3298 GCA_041308285.1 Planctomycetota bacterium
CGTCATGCCGTATATCGCGTTGTTGACGAAGAACGTGCAGAACTTCTCGTTCCTGTTGGCCGCGTGGATGATTTCGCTCATGCCGATGCTCGCGAGGTCGCCGTCGCCCTGGTACGTGAACGCGATGAGGTCGGGCCTCACGCGCTTTATGCCCGTGGCGAAGGCGGGCGCGCGGCCGTGCGCCGCTTCCAGGAAGTCGACGTTCATGTAGTTGTAAATCAGGACCGAGCACCCCACGGGTCCGACGCCGACGGTGCGGTCGCGGATGCCGAGCTCGTCAATCGCCTCGGCGACGATGCGGTGAATCACGCCGTGCGTGCAGCCCGGGCAGTAGTGCGTAATCGCGTCCTTCATCGCCTCGGGCCTCTGGAAGACGACCTTTTCCTCGTTCGTCTGCATCGTGAACCTCAGAGTAGCTTCTCGATTTCGGCCGCGATTTCCTCCGGCGTCGGCACCACCCCGCCGGTCCTGCCGAAGAACCGGACGGGCACCCGGCCGAGGATTGCCCGCTCCACGTCCTCCACCATCTGCCCCATGCTCATCTCGACGGACATGACGAACTTCACGCCCTGCGAGGCCTCGGCGATCGCGGCGAGCGGGAACGGGAACAGCGAAATCGGCCTGAGGAGGCCCACGCCGATTCCCTTCGCCTTGAGGTCTTCGATGACGGTCTTGCAAATCCTCGCCGTGGTTCCGTAGGCCACGAGCAGGACCGAGTTGCCCTTCTCGACGTTGAACCTCTCGAAGCGCACCTCCTCCTTCTTCATCCGCTCGTACTTGGCGAAGAGCTCGCGGTTGTTGCGCTCGAGCCTCAGCGGGTCCAGGAACAGGGACCTGATTATCACCGGATCACGGCCCTTGCACCCGTTCGCCGCCCACTTCTTCTCCGGGAGGGCCATCGGAGGCGGCTTCTTGAATTCCACCGGCTCCATCATCTGCCCTATCATGCCGTCGCCTATGATCATGACGGGGTTCGTGTACTTGTCCGCGAGGTCGAAGGCAATCATCATCAGGTCGACCGCTTCCTGCACGGTCGAGGGTGCGAGCACGAGCAGCCTGTAGTCGCCGTGGCCGCCGCTCTTGACCGACTGGAAGTAGTCGGACTGCGCCGGCAGGATTCCGCCGAGCCCGGGCCCGCCGCGGACGATGTTGACGAAAACCGCGGGCAGCTGCGCCCCGGCGATGTAGGAAATCGCCTCCTGCATGAGGCTTATGCCCGGGCTGGAGGAGGTCGTGAACACCCTCTCGCCCGTCGCGGCCGCGCCGAATATCATGTTCCCCACCGCGAGCTCGCTCTCGCCCTGGAGGAACATCCCGCCGACGGCGGGCATCCTCTTGGAGAGGTACTCCGCCACCTCCGACTGGGGCGTTATCGGGTAGCAGAAGTAGTTGCGGACCCCGGCCTGGATGGCGGCCTCGCCAATCGCCTCGTTCCCCTTCATGAGCTTTTTCGCCATGAGGTGTGACCTCGAATTCCTAGTACGTGAAAAGATGGTACTGCACCCCGTTCTGCAGCACCTCGATTGCCACGTCCGGGCACACTAGCGCGCAGATTCTGCAGCCGAGGCACCTGTAGGGTTCCCTGACGCGGGCGAAGAAATACCCCTTGACGTTGATTTCCCTGGACATCGCGATGATACCCTGGGGGCAGGCGTTCACGCATGTCTCGCACCCCTTGCACCTGTCCCTGTCGATGATGACTGCCGGCATCGGACTTCCCTTCAATTCCTGGCGCCCGCCGCCGCGGCGCTGCCCCCGCGTTTCCAGGGCGGCAGCATCGTCCGCTCGACGGCAATCAGGCGGTCCCTGAACGGATCAGCGTCGAATTCGCGCTCCAAGGCCGCCGGTGCGGCCACGAACGTCACCTGAATCCCCTTCGATTCGGCGACCTCCACGGCCAGCCGATAGCCTCTCCTGACGATGTCCGGGGTGGTCTCCTCCATTAGATGCGTGTTGGCGACCAGCCCGGTGACCATGAGCCTGGAGGAGGCTTCGATTTCCGAAATCATCTTCCTGCAGCCCTCCGCCGTGTCCGTGAACGGGCGGTTGGCGTTGATAACCATGAGCAGGACGTACGTCCCCTCGGCGAGAAGGTCGCTGAAGGACCCCAGAATCCTCGCTCCGGTGTCGTCTCCCCCTACGTCCCCGATGAACACCCGATCGCGCATCCTGAGAGCCCCGCGGATTTCCGGGACGATGATGGGCAGATCCGCGAAAAAGTAGCCCTCCCTGGGGATGATGACCCGGACGCCGGCGGCCTCGAGCCCGGCGGCAGCCTTGCGGCTGCGGAAGTAGGGGTTCCTGATGTCGAGATCTGCGAGCGTCACTTCCGTCCCGGCCCCAGCGAGAATGCGCGCGAGATTCACGGCCACTTCGGTCTTGCCGCTTCCGTAGTTGCCGGTAATCAGCGTAACGCCTTTTTCGAGCTTCACCATCGCTAGGACGCCGGCCAATCCTGGGCGGACCGGCTGTTCCACCAAGGTGCATCTTCCGACGCGCCCGGCGGGCGCGAAGGAGCATGGTAGTGCCGTGGTGCGCTGAAGTCAAACTTTTTCGATTTCCCGCGGTCCGGGGCGGTCGGTTATCATCGGGAGGCGGCCGCGCCGGGCAGGCGCGCCGATTCGACACCCGGCCCGGGGCGCGTTTCTTGGGGGCGGTTCCCGATGGATGCAGGCAGTGACGGAGCGGACGACGAGCGGTTCATGCGCCTGGCCCTCGATCAGGCCCGCGAGGCGCTCGACAAGGACGAGGTGCCGGTCGGATGCGTCATCGTCCTCGACGGCCGGATCGTCGGCAGGGCGCACAACCGGCGGGAGGAGCTGAGGGACCCGACGGCGCACGCGGAGATGATAGCGATAACGCAGGCCGCGGAGGCCGTGGACGCGTGGCGCCTCGAGGGTACGGTGCTGTACGCGACGCTGGAGCCCTGCGCGATGTGCGCGGGGGCAATCGTGCTGGCGAGGGTCTCGCGCGTCGTGTTCGGGGCCGCGGACCCGAAGGCGGGCGCTTTCGGATCCGTCTTCGACATACCCGGATCAGGCAAGCTCAACCACACCCCCCGGGTGACGTCCGGCGTGCTGGCCGCGGAATGCGGGTCGATTCTCAGGGAGTTCTTCGCGAGGCTCAGGAGGCAGGGCCTGCGGCCCGAGGAATAATCGGGTCTCCGCCAGAATCTGCGGGTAAAACCGGCCGTCATGGGGGTTGCACCTTCAGAAGCCGCCGGGGGCCCGACCTCCGCCACGAATCTCAGATTCGATTCTTGTCTCTTCTCCCCAATCATAAGGCTGACAGAAGCAAT
>JBFZBV010000065.1:0-5573 GCA_041308285.1 Planctomycetota bacterium
GATCGCCCCCACCTCGGCGCCGAGCCTCGCGAGCCCCATGACCGCCGCGGCCGATACGCCGGGGTCCGGGCTCCGGGCCAAATCGAGGAAGTCGGACCTGTCCGTGGAGAAGCGGGCCAGCAGGAACGCGGCCTCGAGCCTTGCGGACCCGTCCGAGACTCCCACGAAGTCCCTGAGGCGTTTGGGCAGCCCGGGTCCCGCCTGCCGTGCGGCGGCGGCAAGGCATGCCAGCTTCGCCTCTTCGGCGCTGGAGCCTGAAACCGCCCTGGCGATTCTGAGGAGCGCCGCCTGCGAATCCGGTCCGCCGGCCAGCCCCAGCGCCTCTATCGCCTTGAGACGCGTGAACCAGGGCCTGCCGGGACTGGATGCGATTGTATCCAGCGCCGGCACCGCGGCCCGGCCGAGGGAAGCGGCCTTGAAGACGATTTCCCTCCAGCCGGCGTCCGACCCGCGCTCCCCCAGCGCGAACATCGCTCTGGCCTTGAATGGGGCGATGAGCGAAAGGGCTTTCTCGGCCTGCTGCGAGCCGGTTCCTGAGGATGCCGTCTCGCCCAGGAGATGGAACACGGCCGGATCATCCGGATCGAGAAGGAAGTTGTCGAAGCCGGAAGGCTCGTCGACCGAGAAGAACGTGAAGGCGAATGCGATGTAGTCCGCCGCGGCCTCGCCGGCCCCGCCGAGCCTGACCATGGCGTCGTGCCTGACCCTGTTGTTCCTGCTTTCGAGGAGCCTCACCTGGACCGTGATGTCCTCGAAAGCCTCCGGCCTCGCGATTCTGACGATTTCGAGCCTGTTCTTGAGCGCCTTCTGCTCAGCGGAGAGCTCCGGCTCATCGGGTTCCGGCTTCGTGCCCTTGTAGAACCTGAGGACTTTCAGGAAATCCGCGTCGAGATCGGTCTTCTGGAACATCTCGCATCCGCATGCGCATGCGAGGACTGCTGCTGCCGCCGCCAGCGGCGGGGAAACGTATCTTGGCATAGCGGGCACCGAAAGAAAAAAGCAATGTTAATACCCTGGAATCGGCGTGTCAACGCGGGGCCGAGTCCTTGCGTTCGAAGATGCCCGTCTCCCCCGACGAGGTTCGTTCCCCGGGCGCTTCCCTGGCGAGGGCCCTAATCTGGGGCATGATGAACTCCCTTCCGAGAATCTTGGCGATTGAGGCCAGGGGCACGGCCAGAAGCACGCCGAAAAGGCCGAAAAGCGAGCCTCCGACCAGGAAGGAGACGAAGATTGTCACCGGGTGCAGCTGCGTTTCCTTCCCCAGCACTTTCGGCGTGAGGACGAAGTTCTCCAGGTTCTGTATCGCCGCCAGCGCGGCCAGGGCTCCGACTATCTTGATTCCGGACGCCCCGTCTATTGCGAGAATGACTGCCACCGGTATGGTCACGACGACGACGGACAGGAAGGGGACTATCACGGACATGCCCATGAGAATCCCGAGCAGCAGCGAGAATCTGACGTCGAAGAGGACGAGGACGAGCCACGTCGCCGCCGCAACCACGAAGCAAACCGCGAGGCGGCCCCTGAAGAAGCTGGACACGGAAAGGTGTATGTCGCGCAGTATGGACCATATGCGCTCGCGGTACCTGCCCGGGAGGTTCGCGTAGATGGCTTCTCGAATCCCGTCGAGGGATTTCAGGAAGAAGAACGTGTAGAACGGTATCAGCACGAATATCGAGATGATGTCGAAGATGCCCATTATCCCCGATTTCGTGGCGTACAGAATCCACGACGAGAACGACTCGAACTCGTCTCCGCCGCCCTTGAGGTAGGTGACGACTTCGTCCCTGACCGATTCGAACGTGATGTCGATTCTCTGCGAAGGGAATCGCCTGTTCCACTTGTCGAGCAGGACCCTGAGTTTCTGCACGGCGCCCAGGGCGTAGCCGAGGTCGAAGAGCCCGTTCTGGTTCTCGTCCACGAAGAAGAAGTATGCGTCGTAGGATCCGTTCCCGTTCGAGTCCGTGTACGCCTCGGCATCGTCCCGCCTGCCGTTGCCGTTCGAGTCCTCGAAGGCCTCTGTGCCGACCGTGACGTGCAGCGGGCAGCGGATCTCCGCGTCCCGCGTTCCGTTCCCGTTCCAGTCGGAGAACTGCTCGCTTTGGTTCCATGCGCCGTCGCCGTTCTGGTCCTTGAACGACTCCCCGGCGTCGTAATCGCCGTCGCCGTCGGAATCGTCGAAAGGCTCCGGCGGGTCGTAGCGGCGGTTGCCGTTGCGGTCGGTGAACACGAGGCTCTCGTTCGTCTCGAAGGCGCCGTTGCTGTTGAGATCCTCGAACGGCTCCCCCTTGTCGTGCCGGCCGTTGCCGTTCCTGTCCGTGAACGATTCGCCCTCGTCCCATGCGCCGTTCCCGTTCCGGTCGACGAACGGCTCGTCGGAGTCCCTGATTCCGTTGCCGTCCAGGTCGGTGAACGGCTCGCACGGGTTGAAGACGCCGTCGCCGTTCAGGTCGTGGAAGAACTCGCCCGGTGTCCATCTGCCGTCCCCGTTCTGGTCGTCGAACGTCTCGGGCGGGTCATATGTGCCGTTCCCGTTGTCGTCGGCGAACGGTTCGGCCTTGTCCCACTTCCCGTTCCTGTTCGAATCGGCGTACGGTTCGCCGCTGTCGAAGTGCCCGTTGCCGTTGAGATCGGACCACTTCTCGCCCCTGTCCCGCCGGCCGTTGCGGTTGCGGTCGTCGAAAGGCTCGGTAACGGGCCTGCCCGCGGCGACGGCATCGCCCTCGACCCGGTCAGGCGCCTCGGGAGGAGAGAAGGCTTTCTTCTCGTCGAGCACTTCCTCGCCCGGAATCGCGAAGGAAAGGTAGGAGATTTCCCTGAAGACCACCGGGACGACAATCACGAAAAGGGCGGCTACGCCGCCAATCGCCGCGATATATATCGCCGCCACGGCCCCGGTCCGGCCCGGTCCGAGGCTGCGCCCGAAGACCGTAATCTTAATCCTCTCGATTCGGCTGACCAGCGGATTGAGGATGTAGGCGATGAGGAGGGCTATCAGGAGGGGGTTCACGACCGCGCTCAGCCGGTAGCTCAGGACCAGGATGCCCACGGCCGTCGCGGCGAGTATGCCTATGCGCAGGTTGCGCTTCTTCTTCAGGAATTCGAGCATTTGAGCCTAGTCCGCCCGGAGGGGCTGCAGCCCCCTCGGGTGCCGAAACTACTTGAACTCTATTCCGAGGTCGTTTTCGAACGCCTCCGTGAAGTCGAAACCCCCCTCGAAATCCTCGAGCCTGTCCTCGCTCGTTGCGCCCATGAGGCCGTTGTTCACGAGGTTGAACACGATGTTCCCGAAGTCGCTCGTGTCCTTCACGCCCCAGCGGTTGAAGACGAGTTTCGCGAGATAGCCGAAGTCCCTCCTGCCCATCTCCCTTATGCCGAGGAGGAGCTCCTTGCCCGTCACGTGCGTTCCTTCCTTGCCCTTCTTCTGGGTGTTGACCGAGAAAGCCAGCGCCTTGAACACGAAAAAATAGGCCTCCAGGGCGTACCTGGGGTCCTGCTTTGCAATCCCGGCGAGAACGGCATTGGGGTCTTCCACCTGTCCTCCTCGGACAATTTTGCAGATGGTCTCCGCCAAATCAAGGCAAATCGGCAAGCATCCGGCAGAGGTCCCCCATGGCCGCGTCCAGGGCCAGGGAGGGCGTTACGTTGGCCCTCACGTGCCCCGCGGCTGCGGCGATTCTGAGCGTCGCGGCCCGCCATCGGGCCGGGCCGGGGAAGCGGCTTCGGCCGGCGGCCTCGGCCAGGCTTCCCGCTCGCCCCTGAGCCCCCCACCCCGTCCTCGCCGCCTCCCATGAGATGAATGCCATCAGCTCGAGGGCTTCAATCACAGCCTTCCTCTTGGCCTCCAGACCCCCTGATCCGGACGCGCCGGACAACTCCATTATTTCATCCGCCCTGTCCGCGGCTCCGCACGGGTCGTTCCTCAGGAGGATTTCAGCGAACTTCCTGCGGTTCCCGAAAACGGGGCCCGCGGCGGCCCGGAGTGCGGAGGCAGGGCTTCCGGATGCCAGGGCGGCGAGAGCGCCCGCGTCCTCCCGGATGCCGGCATTCTCGAGGAACCGGCGGCAGTCCGCTTGCCCAACCGGGCGGAAGCGCACCGGCCTGCACCGCGAAAGGACGGTTTCCGGCAGGGTCGCGGGCCTGTCGGTCACGAGTACGAGGACCGCCCCGTCCGGCGGTTCTTCCAGCGTCTTGAGGATGGCGTTCGCGGCTTCCTCGGTGAGAAGGTGAGCCTCGTCCACCACGACGGCCCTGCCCGAGGAAAGGACGGGTTTCAGGGCCAGCCTATCGAGGAGGTTCCTGACGGATTCGATTGGTATGTTCCTTTTGCCCTCCGGGGGTGCGACGAGGTCGAAGTCGGGGTGGTTCTGCGCGCCGTGGGCCCTGCACGATTTGCAGGTTCCGCAGGGTTTCGCGCGTGCGGAGCAGTGGAGAATCCTGGCGAAATGAAGGGCTGCGCATCTTTTGCCGACGCCGGCGGGCCCCTGGAAGAGGTACGCATGCGAGCGCCTGGCGGAAAGGGCCTCGGACGAGAGGTATTCGAGGACCTGTTCCTGCCCGATTATTTCGCCGGGCCATGGGCGGGCGGTCATGTCGACGGCATTCATCGGCATCGGCCGGCCCTCTTCGCGGGTTTCCGGATTCCGGCGGCGGCTTCGCGCACCGATGCAGCGACATCGCCCGCCGTCCCGGAGGCGTCTATGATCGTGACCGGGCCCGGGAGCATCGCAGCGGTCTCGATGAACCCCTTCCTGACGCGCTCCTGGAATTCTTCCCCGCGGCACTCTATTCTGTCGGGCTCCCCCGTCTTTCTCGCGAGGCCCGCGGCCGCCGGCAAATCGAGTATTATCGTGAGGTCCGGGACGAGGCCCATCGTGGCGAACCGGCCAATCCTAATCACATCCTTTATGGGCACGCCCAGGGCCACTCCCTGGTAGACGACCGAGGAGGAGAGGAATCGGTCCGCTACGACGGAAACGCCTCTCGAGAGCGCCGGGAGGACGGCTTCCCTGACGAGCTGGGCCCTGCACGCCATATAGAGGAGGAGTTCGGTCTCGGCCGACATCTCGGAGTACCGCCTGTCCAGGATGATTCTCCTGACCGCCTCGCCGATTTGCGTGCTGCCCGGGTCGCGGACCAGGAGGACCTCCAATCCTTCGCTCCTGAGCCAGTCGGCCAGGAGAGCGGCCTGGGTGCTCTTGCCGCATCCGTCGGGCCCGTCCAGGACCATGAAAAGTGCCTTCTTGCGCATTCGGACTCCTTGTGAACCTCGAGCGGCAACGATGATATCCTGCAGTCAGACCGGCCGCAAGCCGCGCCGCTTGACTCGGATGCGGTCCGTGCTAGAATCCATGCGCCGTTCGGCAGGCTGGATGGACCAGGATTTCTCGGGAGCGCAGGATGCGCCGAATCCGGATTCGGGCGGCGACTCGGAGGCAGCGATGGTCAACGCCGTCACCAATCCCGCGAAGGTGATTGGGGGGAGCATCCTCGGCGCTTCGGAGAGCGCAGGGCACGCACTGCTCCTCTTCTGGCAGACCCTGTACTGGCTCCGTGCGGTGTGGGTGAAGCGG
>JBFZBV010000066.1:0-11424 GCA_041308285.1 Planctomycetota bacterium
CGACTGCGCGGGGGCCTGGGGCGCGGCGGCGGCCGGCGCGGCGGGCCTTGCTTCGGTCCTGGGCTTGGCCGCGGCCGCGGGGGCGCCTTCGATGATTACCTCGTCGTCCTCGTCCTCCACGAGGTTCTTCGACGGGAAGGTCGCCCTTGGCGCCGCGGAGGCCGCGGCTCGGGCGGGCGCAGGGGCCTTCTCTTCGGGCTCGGCGGGTTCCGCGGAATCGTCCTCGTCCTCGGGGGCGGGCGCGGGCTTCGCCGGGGCCGGCTGCGGCGCGGGCTGCTGCGCGGGCGCAGGGGCGGGCTTGGCGGGGGGCTGGTTCTTGATTCTGGCGGAGTCCCTGGATTTCGCGCGCGCGTCGGCCGAGCCGTGCGCCGGGGCGGACGCGCCCTGGAACGAGAAGACCTCCTCGGAATCGGCATCTCCGGCGGGCGTGAACTCCTCCTGCGGGCCGTCGTCGGAGATTATGTCCTCCGGCGGGGCCTGTTCCACCTGCGCGTCCGGTTCCGTGGCCCGCGGGGCGTCCTCGATTACGATGTCGTCCTCGCCGAGCGCCTCGCCGGGCGCCTGGACGTCTTCCTGGCCGGCGTCCCTCATGTACACGACCGTCTGGCGGTCCTTGCCCTTGTCGCGCGGCCGCGGGGAGAGTTCCCCGTCGTCGGGCGCAGCGGCGGGTTCCGGCCCGGGTTCCGCGGAGTCAGGGGCGGGCTCCGGGGCTTCCGGGGCGTAGCCTGGGGGCGGGGACGGCGTCTGCTGCTCCTCGTAGGCGGCGGGTTCGGGTTCCGGGGCGGGCGCCGGAGCGGCGGGTTTGGACGCCGGAGCGGCGCGAGGGGGCTTGGCCTCGGCCATCTGCCTCAGCTCCGACACGTCGATGGAGTCGAGCGTCATCTCGGCCATGTCGACGGCGGCGAGCTTTGCGCACTGGGGGTTCATGCACTTCCTGCCGCCCGGCGAGGCGGAGTCGGGGACCACGGTGGCCAGCCCGCAGCTCTCGCACTTCTCGACGATGACGTTGAAGTACTGGCACTCCTGGTTCTGGCAGGACTGGGCGTGGACGAGGAAGGACCGCTGCCTGCAGAAGCCGCACTCCCTTACTTCGTAGAGGAGGTAGGGGCAGTCGCCCTTGGTGCAGAACATGAGCGCGTCCTCGGTGAGGAACGACTTGTTCTTGCAGAAGAAGCACGTGTCGATTATGTGCGAGTTCGAGGGGCAGTTGCGGTTGATGCAGACGGGCCTGCCGTTGTAGTCGATGAAGGACGCCTTCTTGCATGCGCTGCAAATCTGGCGGACCCTGTTGTGCATCCTGCAGCGCCTGTTGACGCACGCCATCTGCTGCGAGTAGCGGGTCGCGAAGGAATACTCCTTGCAGAAGCCGCACTTCACGTACTTGCCGCCGCCGGGGCAGTTCGGATTCTGGCACTTCGCGTCCTTGTTCCCGGTCAAGGTCAGCTTCGCCCCGCAGGCGAGGCAGTTCGTACTGGCCATGAGGACTCCGACCCCGGGGCTGCGCCCCGACTCACTTCTGCCCGAAAACGTACCTGAAACCCACGTTCCTGTACCCCCTCAGGGGGTTCAAGGCGAACCGCCTCGTCGTGGTGCCGGGCCCGCCGATGACGTCCGGCGATCCCCTGACGACGAAGAAAGACGATTCCATGTTCGCGTTCGGCCTGTACCTGAAGACCGTCTCATCCTTCTCGGACACCGAGTTCCTGTACTGGCGGTCCCTGCAGACCGGGTGGTTCTTGGGATCAAAGCGGTTGTACTTGAGCTCCTCCTCCGAGTAGCGGTCCACGGTCCACTGCCATCCCCAGCCGAGGAGCATGTAGATTTTGTTGCCGTCCGGATGCAGCTTGGCCGTGTTCTCGAGGAGCTCGCCGTATTCCGACTGGTGCTTGAGGAAGTAGTTCTCCATGTCCTGGCCCTGCTGGCCGAAGTAGTAGTTGTAGTCGTGGAACTCCTTCTCCTTCTGCGTCTCCCATGGGAATATGGACTTCTTCCTCGGGTCCAGCATGCAGGGGGTCCCCGGCGGGTCCGGTTCGCCGGGCCAGCCCGCGGCGCGCTCGAACTGGGCCTCGTTCGGGAGCGTCACCTTCACCCCCGACCTCTGGCCAAGGAACGTCGCGTAGGCGAGGGCTTCGTAGAGGGAGATGCCCACCACCGGATGCTCCTCCCAAGGCACCTCGTCGCCCTGGAACATGTCCTGTTTCCTGGCGCCGGAAGGGGACTTCCAGAACCTCGGGAAGAGGATGCAATGGATGGGGACGGGCTTGTCCGGCGGCAGCTTCTGAATCTGCTGCTTGAACCGCTGGAGGAGCAGTATCGACTCCACGGGGTAGGCGTTCTTCTGGAGCATCTGGCTGAACCGCTTGTCCACGTTCCTCATGTAGGCGTTGGTGAGGTCCGCGGTCAGCTCGTCGATGCCCGTCCCTATCCTGGCGGGGTCCGCCTCCCCCTGCTGGGAGGCCGGCGAACCGTACGATTCGTCCTCCTGGACCGACGACCAGGTGCGCTGGTTCATATACTTGAATACCGCGTCTATCAAATCGTTCTTGGACGCACGCACGGATCCTGTCTTCTCTCCCGGCTTGCGGGGATAGGCGTCAGGGTCCGCCTGCCCGCCGAAAAGCAGGAGCCTTTCGACCTCGTACCTAATCGAAAGCATGTACGCTTCGATGAAGTTGTCCACGTGGTCGTAATTCTCGTCGCGCGCGGTGATGCCTCCGGTCTGCTCGCCCACGGGCATCTTGAGGGTGTTCACCTTGTAGTTCTGGGTCGTCCAGACGTGCCTCCAGAGCTCGGGTTTGTCGAATATCCGGGAGTAGCCGGTCTCGTTTTCTGGGTCGTTGACGGCGAACTTGAGGAAAAGGGCGTATTCCCCGTTGGTGACCATCCGCTTCCCCATGGCGAATCCGTCGAGATAGATCCATTTCGGGGGTGTGGAAGCCAGGATGGACCCGAGGCTCAGGTGCTTTTCCCTGTTTATGGCGAGTATTTCGGGGTTCAGGTTGTCGAGCGACGCGCCGATGAGGAAGGTGCATGGCGGGCAATAAGTGGAAGTGGCCCTAAGGGTTTCGGCTGTCATGCTCGGGTTTTCTGCGGGTGCCATTCGTAGCGCTCGAATTCCGTTCCTGCAAGCCCGTGCCCTCCGACGGCTTTGGCTTCGTCGTCCGGCCGTCGCACCCTTGCCGATTCTATTGGACAAGGGGGGGGTGTCAAGCAAAATGTAATCCTCCGGGATTTGCATTTATCGCAGGGGATTTTCTGATATATTCTCACGATTCCAGGGTTGCCCGGCACGGGGAAGGCTGACGCCCCCGGCTCTTCAGGCGCCCGTCAGGGGAGAATTTCCGCGATGCTGACCCTCAAGAACCACATAATGCGCGAGAAGATCGCGTTCTTCACCGAGACCGACAAGGCCAAGGCCCTGAGGCTCCTCGTGGATCTCGCATCGGCCGACGGCAGGGTGGAGTCCCCGGACGACCTCTACAACGCCGTCATTGACCGCGAGGAGATCTACAGCACCGGCATCGGGTTCGGCATCGCGATTCCCCACGCCCGGACGTCGGCGGTGAAGAGGATAACCCTCGCCATGGGCGTCTTCGGCTCCGGGATGGAATACGGGTCCATGGACGACAACCCGGTCAAAATCGTGGTGCTCATAGCCGTGCCGGAGTTCGACCAGGACCTGTACATCAGGGTCCTCTCGAAGGTGCTGGGGTTCCTCAAGAAGGAGAGGGACAGGATACTGAAGTGCGCGACCGCGGGGGAGATTGCGGACCTCGCCGCCCAGTACTAGCCCGGGAGCCCGGCGGCCGCCCCGGGTTCGCGCGGGCATGCGCCGGGTCCTACTTCTCGTTGATTGCGAAGACCATGCCCTCTTCGCAGGTGCAGAAGATGGTGCCCTTCCGGGCGGCGATGCCCCTTATCTTGCCGGGCGTCTCGAACCGCCACGTGAGGTTGCCGGTGGCCATGTTGATTGAGTAGAGGTTCTTGTCGAATCCTCCGATGAGGACGTCGGTCTCGGAGAAGGCCGGCTGCGCCGCGATTTCGCTGTCGATTTTGAACTTCCACTTCACGTCGCAGCGGTTCTTCGCCCGCACGTCCAGGGCGGTCACGTGGCCGGATTTGGTCACCGTGACGAGCATCCCGGCGAAGTGCACCGGCGTTATCGCGGTGGCGTCATCCAGCTGATGAGCCCACAGGTCCGCGACCGGGGTCTTCCTCGCGTCCGAGGCGTCGTAAGCGTGCAGCATCTTGTCGGATCCCACGAAGTAGACGACCCCGTCGTGGACGAGCAGCGAAGTCTCGATTGACATCTTTGCGTTGAACGAGGCTATGGCGGCGCCGTTCTGGGCGTCCACCACGTGGATGTCGCCCCACGCGTCGCCGAAGAGGACGGCGTTCTGACCGGCCAGCACCGCGGGGCCCGTGACCGCCTTGCGGATTTTGTCGTCGCCCCGGGGGTATATCCACCGCGTGACGGCGGTGTCGTCCGGCTTCATCTCGAGGGCGTAGAGCCTGCCGGCCCTCGCGATGTTGCAGTTGAAGAACAGCATCTTGCCGTGGAGCGCCGGCGAGAACTCGATGATGCCCCCGGCGTCGAAATGCCACAGCTCGCGGTTGTTCCGGACGGCGTACACGTGGTTGTCCGTGCTGCCGAAGAACACGTACCCGTCCCTCACTGCCGGGGAGCATAGGATCTCCCATATCTTGTCCTGGCGCTGCGGGTTCTTGAACTTCCACGCCGCGTTCCAGGTGCCCTCGTCCCTCGGATTGATGGCCTCGGTCCGGATGGCGTACAGGAACCCGTCCCTGGACCCGAAGTAGAGAATCTCGCCGTCGAGGACCGGGGCGGACTGGATGGGCGAGTCGGTCTGAACGCGCCAGAGCGGCTTCCTCTTGAGCGTGAAGGAATGGTCGGGGAGGCTCTTCACGTCGGCTATGATTATGTCCTCGGATATGTATCCGTCCTTCTCGATGCGCGCCTCGATGTACCCGCCGTCCCTGGGCTCGTACAGCAGCATGGGGGTGGTCCCCCTGGCGACGCCCCTTATGTAGACGGTGGCTCCCGAGGGGTTCGATATCACCCTGTAGGGGATCTCGAGGTCCAGAGCGTACTCGGTGTCGCCGTACTTCTCGAAGAGCTCGTCCCTGGTCTTCCTGCCCTCCGCGATGTTGAGGTTGGCCTCGAAGGCGAGGGCCTTGTCCATGAGCTGCTTCGCCTCCGCCCGCCTCGAGGTCCACCTCGCCACCCAGTCCTTGGCCTTCGCAATCCATTCGTTGTCGCGGGGTTCGGCGGCGACCTTGGTCATGGACTCGAACAGGGCCTTGAGCTGGGCCACGCGCCCGGCCGGAGGAGTCTGGGTGTCCCTGGCGATTTTCTCCTCGCTTTCAATCACGGCCGAATAGGCGTCGTAGTCCTTCTTATCCTCCAGCCTCTTCTTGTCTTCGATTTCCTGCTTCGCCTTCTTCTCGGCCAGGTCGACCTCCTTCGAGAGGTTGGGGATGTCGAGGTAGGCGAGGACGGTGTAGGGATGCTTCTTGAGCAGCGCGTCGACGGCGGTCCTGGCCGCGGCGAACTTGCCGTCCGTCGCCAGGAGGCGGATTGAGTCCATGGCCGGCGCCGCGGTCCTCCTGGCCTCGAACTCGTGCCAGCCGGCGAACCCGATTGCGCCGAGGATTGCCAGAATCAGGACCCATTTGACCAGCCTGCCGAGAATCGAGAACCGCCCCCGCGGGATGACTATCGTCGGCTTGATCTTCATCGACCCGAGCTTCTTCTTTATGTCGGACCTGTGCGGGGCGAGCCTCAGGATCTTGAGGTATATCTCCTCGAGCTTGTGCTTCTCGCCCCGCTCCGTGACTATCCGCGCAATCTCCTCGTATTCCTGGGCCGCCGCGTCCCGGTCGCCGAGGTCGATGTGGACGTTGATGAGCTTCTTGCGCATGTCGATGTCGTCCGGGACGAGTTCCAGCACGAGCTTGTACATGTTCCGGACCTTCTCCTTCTCGCCGTTCTCCGTGTAGAGCTTGGCGAGCACGGCGGCCTCTTCCAGCGCTTCGGGTATCTGCCGCATCTCGAGGTAGATGTGCAGGAGCCGCTCCCTGATTTCGGAGTCCTCGGGCGCGACCTCGGCTATCCTCTTCGTGGTCGACAGCGCCTTCTCAATCTGGCCGTCCTTGAGCTGGGACTTGGACACCAGGTTCAGGTGGAGCACCGCCTTCTCCAGGTCGCCGATGTCGTAGTAGGCCTGGGCGAGCCGCTCCCTGAGGCCGAAGTTGTCCGGGTCGCTGAATATCTCCCGCTCGCACTTGGTGATGAACCCCTCGATGTCGGACTTCGATTCCGGGGTCTGCGCGGCTGCGCCCGGCGCCTTCTCCACCTTCTCGATCTTCTTCTGCGTGACGAGCTCGCTCAGTATCCTCGCGACGTCTATCTTGGGCAGTTCGACCTCGTCGATGACCTCCTTGATGCTCCTCACGCCGTCTATCTTGAGCACGACCTTCTTCGTCGGGTCGGCGTCGTCCTTCTCGTAGAACTCGAGCTCGGTGAACTCTCCCAGGGCGTACACGGCCTCCATGGGCGGCAGGATTTTCCGAATCTCCTTCATGTCCTGCACGCGCTTGTTGGCATCCTGGACCAGCGTGACGACGTCGAAGGTGAGCCTCGTCGCCCTCTGGTTGGGGTCGAACAGCTCCTTGGGAGGCGCGCCTTCGGTGAACTCGAAGGTGGCGTTCTCCCAGGCGAAGATGTCGAAAATCTCCTCCTCTATCTGCGACCGGACCGCCTCGTCTATCTCCTCCTCCGTCACGAGCCCCCAGTCCGTCAGTATCTTGCCCATCATCTCGCCGGTTTCCTTCTGCCTGTCGAGGACGGTCTTGAGCTGGTCCGGAGTGATTTTGTTGAGTTTGACGAGGAGGTCGCCCAGGGGGACGGTCTTGCGCTTGCCGGAGCTGAGCAGCCTGACTCCGGCCCTGGCGAAATAGATGTACTTCTTGCTCTCCCCGTCGGAGACGATGAGAGTGCCAATCTGCTTGTTCCGCGCCAGGGTGGTGAAGATTTCCTGCAGGCTGTTTGAGTCGAGGTTCCCTTTTAATTCCATACGCGAATACCTGACGTCGAAGGATTTGCGGCGGCGGACGCGCTGCGCAATCCGCCGTCCCCTGGCGCTACGGGAAACGCATATTATAGTATTATCCGCCTGTTTTCAGTCAACACAAAAGCGAGGCGAGCCATGGGATTGACAGCGGAACCCCGCCCGGTGAAGCAGATTGCCGCGGTCATGTCGTCGGACCCGGCGGCAATCGCCTCGGCACGGCGCAGCCTCGAGGCGGTCCTCGGCAGGGCCGACCTCGAGTCGGACCTCTTCGACTTCGAGTGGACCGACTATTACCTCGGGGAAATGGGCCCGGGGCTCAAGAGGGTGTTCCTCAGCTTCGGGCCCCTCGCCAGCCCCGCGGGCCTCGCGGACCTCAAGGCGGCCACGAACGCGATGGAGCGCGACATCTCGGCATGCGCGGGCGGCGCCGCGGCGAGGGCAGTGAACATCGATCCGGGCTACGTCGACCTGCAGAAGGTGGTCCTGGCTTCGACCAAGGACAGGATGCACAGAATCTACATCGGCAGGGGGATATACGCCGAGGTCGCCCTTTGCTTCATGAGGGGGGAGTTCCGGCCGTTCTCGTGGACGTACCCGGACCTGCGGGCCGAGCCCGTCCGAGCGTTCCTGGCCGAGGTCAGGGAAAAATACAGGAGGGAGTGCGGGAATCCCTGAAATCCGCCCCGGCCTGCGGCATTACGGGGGGGGGGCCGCTCCGGGCGCTACTGGCCGAAAAGGTCGTCCAGCCTGCTTTTCGCCGACGCCGTGAAGTCCTTGGAAATCGTCTCGGACTCCCTCGGCTTCCTGTCGACGGCCTTGTCGAAGAGCTTGTCGAGCTTCTTGGCGACCTCCGTGGCGTACAGCCTGACCATCCCGACCGTCGTGGACTTGTCGAAGATGACCGTGAGCAGAGTCCTGTCGCCGATTAGCAGCATCTGGATGCTCTGCTTCTCGCCCTGGTGGAACAGGTCGGCGAACTCGACTTCCCCGAGTATCCTGGCCATTTCCTTGGTCGCGGCGAACGAACCGGCGACAAGGGCCGAAATGGTGTCGAGGTCGAGGTCCCGGACCTCGCCAATCTGGGTCACCATGTGGCCTTCCTTGTCGATGAGCATCGCGCATCTGGCTTGGGAAAGCTTGAGGAACTCCTGGAGGTACTTGTCAATCTTCTCTATGTCTTCGGAGTAGAAGATGAGCCGCTTGTCGCGCATTTTTTTCGAGGCGTCGCTCATAGGGATCTCCAAGTTAGGGGCGCCACGACTCCATCACCCGGGGCGTGCCGCCGCCGGACAGGGTCGCAAGTCCAGGCCGGCCCGGACATTGCCGCGCGGTCCGCGCGCAGCGAGGAACCCTCCTCCTCTTCATCTCCCGTCCGCAGGGGGGCCTACTGCTGCCCTCCCAGCGGATTTAATACTACCAGAAGCACCGCTCCCACGACAAGGATCAACACGAGGACAATCACGTAGATGAGCGGGTTCGTCTTCTTCGACGGTATGACGATCTGCTTGCTGGGCTTTGCCACGCCTTTCGAGGGCGACGGCCTTTGCATGGCCGGCTTCGGCCTCGCGGGCGTCGGCGCAGACGCCGGCCTTGCGGGGGTCGGCCGTTCCGCCGGCCTCGGGGCCGGGGCCGCCGCAGGTCTCTGGGCCGGGGCCGGAGCGGGCTTCTGCGCCACGGCCGCCGCCGCCGGCTTGGGGGCCGGCGCCGCGGCGGGCTGAGGCCTTCCAGGAGTCAGGGGCCTCGCGGCCGCCTGCGGCTGCGGGGCGGGCGCCGGCTTGTCGGCCTCCGCCGGCCGGGGCTCGGGCCTCGGCGCGGGTTTCTGCTCCGCCTTGGGTTTCGCGGGCGCGGGCGTGCTGGATGTGACGCCGTATTCCTTGTTGAGGTTTTCGAGGACCATGGCGCTCAGCGCCTTGAGGGTCGGGAAAACGCCCTCGCCCGTGATTGCCACGGCCGGGAAGGTCGGGACGCCCCACTTGTTGAGCTTCGCCTCGAGCTCCTCCACCGGCAAGGCGTCGGGCATGTCGCGCTTGTTCCACTGCAGCACCAGGGGAATCTCGTCGATCTTGAGGTTGTATTCCTTGAGGTTCTCCGTGAGGTTCTCCAGCGACTCGATGTTCTCGTCCATCTTCTTCTTCTGGCTGTCCGCGACGAAAATCACGCCGTCGGCGCCCTGGAGGACGAGCTTCCTCGTCGAGTTGTAGTACACCTGCCCGGGCACGGTGTAGAGCTGGAACTTCGTGTTCATGCCTGCGACGGTGCCCAGGTCGAGGGGGAGGAAGTCGAAGAACAGGGTACGGTCGCCCTCGGTGGCGATTGACGTCAGGTCGCCCTTGTGGCCGTCCGGAGCGTTCTCGAAGATTTTCTCGAGGTTCGTCGTCTTCCCGCTCATTCCGGGCCCGTAGAACACGATCTTGCAGTTGACCTCTTTTCTCGCGAAGTTAATCTGAACCATCTCGACCTTTTAAGCAAGAGCAGTTTAATCTTCCATCTTGACGCGCGACTGGATTTTGAAGGCCGCGCCCTTAATCTCAATGAGCGTGTGATCCAGGTTAATCCCCTTGTCGGTGATGACGACCAGGAAAGCGTTCCCGATGTCCTGTATCACCATCTTACCGTGCACGGCGGTCAAAATGTACTGGGAAAAATGCTTGAGCTCCACCGCCACGAGCGCTTCCTGGGTCCTCTGGATGACGTTCGAGACGATTGCCGCCACGCGGCTGTCCTCGAGGTCCTGGCCCATCTCCGAGGCGACGATTATGCCGTCCACGGTGACTATCATCGACCCCCTGACCCCTATGCCGCGGTTGAGCCTCTTGAGTATCTCCAGCATGTGCTTGCGTCATCGCCTCAAAGAAACGGCGTTGATGAGGGAGGGAACCAGGTCCATGATTGTCCTGTCGGTTATCTCGGCCTTCGTCTGGTTGTCCGTGAGGACCGCGAGGAGTATGCCCTCGACCTGCAGAAGGTGGAGGTGGCCGAACGGACCCTGGATAATGCCGCCCTCGAAGGCGCCGACGTCCATCCTAAGGCATGCGTTCTGGGACACCCTGAAAATCGTCTTCACGACGTTGTCCAGCTCCTCTTTCTTGACCCTGAGCACGATGCGGTCGGCGATGATGCTCCCCGTGTTCTTGTTCATCGCGATGGCGGCTATCAGGCCGGGCATCTTGGAGAGCCTGTTCACCTGCCTCCTGACCTCTTCCTCGTTGATTTCCGCGCCGGCCTTCGAGGGGCCCGACACGGAGATAATCATCTTCTCCGAATCTACCCCGCGGATGATGTTGGTGAACTGCCGCCGGTTCTCGACCTGGATGAACAGCCACTCCATGTCCTCGGGCGAGTCCTCGCCCTGCTCGGCCAGGAGAGCCTCCGCCTCTTCCTTGAGCCTCCTGACCCTGTCGTCGGTCGGCGCGAACTCGAGGATTTGGCCCAGGTTCTTGATTGCCGGGGACAGGCTGCCTATCTCGATGTAAATCTCCGCTGCCAGCAGCAGGGCCTTGTAGTTGCTCTCGTTGAGCTTCAGGGCCTTCTCGAGGTTCTCGATTGACACCATCCCGTCCTTGGCGAGAAGGTCCTCGTGGAAGCGCTGGTACCGGATTTCGCCGATTATGAGGTATGAGTTCTCGCTCAGCGGGAACTTCGTGGTCAGGTCGTTGCAGATGTCCACGGCCTTGTGGGTCTCGCCGAGGTCCTTGTAGATCATGGCCAGCTGGCCGTAGGAGGTGGGGTTGGGGTTCCTCGCGATTATCTCGTTGAGGGACCGAATTTTGCCCTGGAGCTGCAGCTTCTTCACGTACTTGAAGGTGCGGAGCATCTTCTCCGAGTTCGGGAAGGCCTCCACTCCCTGCTGGGAGATTTCGAACGCCTTGTCAATCTGTCCGGTCTGCACGTAGCGCTCGGCAAGCGTCGCCATGTTGCTCGGCGTGGGATTGCTCTCCACCTGCCCTTCGAGCTTCTGCAGGGCCCTCTTCTTCTTGAGGTTCTCGAAAAACGACATCTCCCACCTTTCTGTGCCGCGTAAACTCCATCACAGATACAAGTTGGCTCCGGAATTTTATTCCATCCGGCAAGGATAGCAAGAAAAAACCCGGAATCCAGCGATGAAGAGCCGCGCGCGGAATCGTCCGTCCACAAGATGGTGGCCGCGCTGAAGTCGGTCAGGTCGGAATCACGGGAATCGGTCACATCCTTGAGACAGTCGTTCAAATCACCCGTACGAAAACGTGGACGAGAACGAATACGCGGCATGAAAGCACGAGTACGGGATAGCTGGTCCCGCGGTTAAAACGACCGACGATACATCCAGGAGAATCAGGTCGCCCGCCGCCCG
>JBFZBV010000067.1:0-7600 GCA_041308285.1 Planctomycetota bacterium
GGGGGTCATTGCGAGCGAAGCGAAGCAATCTCGTTGAGATAATCCGCCTTCGCTTGAAAGCATGCGTTCTGCGGAGCGAAGCCCGCGGAAGTCGCCTCGAATACGTCAGGACGAAGGCCGACCCCTTTAGTCCCGAAAGCTGCGATTTCGTCTCGACTGGAAACTGGAGGTCTGCTTCCGATGGGCACCGATATTCCTTTATCCGCAAGCATGATCCTGTAATCAGGAGAATCAGAATGGCGCCAACGGCGCCATCAGGAGAATCAGGACACAGAGAACGAGCCCGGAACAGAGTAAATTGATTAAACCGGAGGTTTACGTTTGCGGCGCCATGCGAGGGTGTCCACGAAGGCCTCGATCCTGGTCCTGACCGCGGTCCCGTCCGTGTGCTCGTCAATCGTGAGCTCGAGCATGGGAATGTCGAAGTCCTTGCGCACGCGGCCGAGGATTGTGGCGGCCACGAGCTCGGGCATGCAGGTGAACGGCAGGAGGTGAATCACGCCGTCCAGGCCCTGTCTCGCGTATTCGATTGTCCTGGCGACCGACACCACGCACTCGCCGCCGGGCGAGAACCCGACGTAAGGCTTCGCTATGCGCTTGCACCGCCTGCGATCGTTCCGCCAGTGCGGCATGAACCCGAGCCGGTCGTTGAGCCACACCGACAGCCACACGGCGCGCTCCACGGACACCCCCATGGACTTGAGCACCCGCTCGACGTGGAAGTTGGTGTCCGGATCAACCGCCGTGTAGAACTCCCCCACTATGCCGACCCTAACCGGCCGGCCGTCCCGGCCGGGCGCTATCGAGTCCATGGCGTCCTTCGCGGCCGCCCTCGCCGCGAGCAGGCCCTGCAGCGTGGCGGTCGATGCGATTCGCTCCTTCTGCTCCGCCATGATTCTCCCCGCCGCGTCGAGGTCCGCAGGCACGACCCTGTCCCATGTGCGGTGCACCATGTCAAGGGCCGCCGCGCGCAGGAAGAACAGGTAGACCTCCCATACGATGCGTAGCATCGAATTGCCCGGCGAAACGGCCCTGAGCTCGCGGAGGAGGTTCCGGAGCGTGTCCGGGTTGTCCGTCGAAACCACGTCGAACCCGTAGCCCATGGACCTCAGGACCTCGTTCTGCATGACGTCGTAGAACCCGAACCTGCACGGCCCCCGGCCGCCGATGAGCATGAGGGTGTCCGCCCCGGCCCTGAGGCCGGCAATCAGCTCGCCCAGGACGTGCTTGTACGGGAGGCAGACCGTTTCGGGGCTGTGCAGTGCGCCCTCCTTGAGCACTGCCGTGGACGGCGGCGGCGGCGGCACCGCGTCTATCCCGAGGTTCCTGAAAAGGCTCCGGAGGGCCAGCGTGAGGTCTCCGACGTGGGGATAGGTGATTCTCATGCCGGCGCTCTCCCGGCCCTCATGGCGATCATGTCCATGAACGCCTCGAGCCTGGTCTCGACCCCCAGCATCGACGAATGCTCGTCCATGACGAGGCGCACCATGGGCATGCGCGCGTCCCTGCATTTCATGGCGACGAGGTCGGCCGTGAACGAGTCCGGGCCGCAGCCGAACGCGGAAAGGATGACGACCCCGTCCGCCGACCCCGGCCGGCAGAAGACGGCCGCGGCCCTGTAAATCTCCCACGCGCTTTCCCAGTAGATGTCGCGGAACAGGCGGGACTCGACCTTGTCGAACTCCCCGATCGGCAGGTCGTCGTACATCGCCACGGACGATCCCCTGTCGGCGAACCAGCGGACCACGCCCGAAGACAGGTGGGAGTCCCGCGCCATGTACGGGTGGCCGAGCACCGCTATCCTCGGGCCCGAGGCGGCGGCGAACCCGGCGAGGGCCGCGGCCTTCTCCCGCGCCATGTCCCGCTCCGCCTCCCCCATCGCGTCGGCCGCCTCGGCAGCCCTGCGGGAATCCGCGCCCAGCGCCCTCGCCAGGGCCGCATAGGACGCGGCGGAGAACCCCGGCCCCTTCTTCGCGTTGATTTCGACCGAAATTACGCTCTCCGGCGGAACGAAGACCGCCGCGAGGTCCGGCAGGGCGAGGAATTTCGGGCAGTAGTACCTCGACGGGTCCCTGGACACGAGGCGCGGCACGAAGATCCTGTCGCACCGGCCGGCGAGCAGCGCGATCTGCCCGATGAAAGCCTTGACCGGCAGGCAGAGGTCGCGCATGCAGAGCTTGAAGCCCTTCTCCATGACAGCCGCGTCAGTCGGGCCGGAAACCGTCACCTCCGCGCCCAGGGATCGCAGGAAAGCCTCCCACGCCTTCCCGTGGTAGAAGTAGTGCAGGGCCCTGGGCAATCCCACGTTCAGCACCGCCTGAGCGCCCCAACAGTGTCCATCCGGCCGGTCCAGCGCGGGCACCGCCCGCCCCACCTGCCCAGGACCGTCTCGCCGGACACGACCTCGGTTATCTCGCAGTTGTTGGTGCACCTGCCGCAGCAGAAGCTCCTGAGGAGGTAGTCCCTCGTCGAGACGTCGAACCCGCGGAAGAACGTCCCTTCCGGCCCGGCCGGGCCGGACTCGAGGGCGAGCAGCGCCGCGCCCACGGCCCCCATGCACTCGAACCTCGGTGGGAGGAGGATTTCGACCCCCAGCAGCTTCTCGAACGCCTTCACGATGCCGATGTTCGCCGCCACGCCGCCCTGGAACACCACCGGCGGCTTGATGTCCTTGTCCTTCCCGACTCCGCTCAGGTAGTTCTCCACGAGCGCCCTGCACAGCCCCGCGATGAGGTTCTCCTTCCTGTGGCCGAGCTGCTGCTTGTGGATGAGATCCGACTCGGCGAACACCGTGCACCTGCCCGTGATGTTCACCGGCATGTCCGCGTCGAGCGCAAGCCTGCCGAAGTCCTCTATGGCGATGCCGAGCCTGTGCGCCTGGTGGTCGAGGAACGACCCGGTGCCGGCGGCGCAGATTGTGTTCATCGCGAAGTCCACGACCACGCCGTCGCGGATGATGATGATTTTCGAGTCCTGCCCCCCGATTTCCAGGACCGTCCTCACGTCCGGCCGGAACGAGATGGCGGCGACGGCGTGGGCCGTAATCTCGTTCTTGACCACGTCCGCGCCGGTCAGCGCGGCGGCGAGCTCCCGGCCCGACCCGGTCGTGCCGGCTGCGGAGATTTCAATCGGGCCGCCGAAGAACCCGGCTATGCGGCCGATTTCGGACTTGACCGAATCCACGGGCCTGCCCTGCGAGCGCTGCCATCCGGCGAAAAGCAGCTTCCCGCCGGAGTCGAGGACCGCCGAGCACGTGCTTATGGACCCTACGTCTATCCCGAGGTAGTAACCCATGTCCCTTCACGAAGAGCAGACCAGGCCGGCCCGGGCGCCGGCCTGCGCCGGAGGCTCGCCTGGCAGTTCAGACGGGCACTACCTTGCCGAGCCCCGGCAGCTTCGCCCTGAGAATCCGCTCGACGCCCATCCTGAGCGTCATCTGCGCGCCGGGTCAGCCGGCGCAGGCGCCGACCAGCTTGAGGTGCACGTCGTTGCCGTCGACCTTGACGAGCTCGACGTTGCCGCCGTCGGCCCTGAGAGCGGGCCTTATCTGGTCGAGGACCTTCTCGACATCGGCCGCGTTCATCATCGGGAATCCTTTCAATCCGGCCGCGCCAGCGCGCGGCCCCGTGAGGATGATAACATACGGGAAAACCGTTTTCACGCAGGGTCCGGTGCGCCGGACGCAGGCCCTGGTGCGCCGGCCGATTCTGCGCGCGCCGCCGGAGGCCGGAACGTCCCGTCGCCCGGAAGGGCCTCAATCGGCACCGGGAGCGGCGTGCCCTCGGGTATGGGATCGATGTACCTCCTCCTGTATCTCGGCGACTGCATCCTGCACGTCTGTTTCCTTCGGCCGTATTCCCTGTGCGTGACCATCTTTTCCCAGATGGCCTCGAGCGGGAATTCGCGGACCGACCCGAAGGTCACGGGGTTGAAGTCGCAGGGGTTGACTTCGCCGAAGGCGGTCACGTACAGCTCCGAGTAGCCGCCGAAGCACCCGGCTCCCAACGGGGAGTTGACCTGGGCCATCGTGACGACGCCCATGGGGTGCTGCATGCGGTGCTGACGCCTGCCCAGATCCACGACTGCGGCCTTCTCGTCCGCGGTGAGCATCAAATCGGTCTTCGAGAGGAAGCGGCCCGACGGGATGCAGTCGAAGATGGTCACCTCGTGGAAGCCCTCGGTCCTTGCGAATTCGACCAGTTTCTCGAGGGCTCCGGAGTCGATGTTCTCGCGCGTCGCGTAGGTGGACACGCCGGTAAGGATGCCCGCCTCCCTGCAGTTCCTGGCGCCGTCCACCGCGGCCTCGAAGCAGCCCTCGGCCTTGCGCAGTCCGTCGTGGGACGCTGCGTCGGGCCCGTCCAGCGAGACGTTGAGCGAGAAGAGCCCGGCGTCGGCGAGCCTCCTCGCGTTCTCGCGGCTCAGGAGAAGCCCGTTCGAGAACATCATCACCACGGCCTTGGACTTGTCGACGTGGTGCACGAGGTCGAAGATCTCCCTCCTGAGCATCGGCTCGCCGCCGGTGAAGATGACGAGCCCGGCGCCGAGGGCGAGCGCCTCGTCCACGACCCTCTTTATTTCCGCCGCGGTCAGCTCCGCGTCGCCGGGCCTCCTGAAGAGTTCCGCGGAGCAGTGCACGCACCTGCACTGGCAGGACTGGGTCAGGGCGATGTTCGCGGTCGCCGGGAACACGCGGCCGTAGACGATTTCCCTGAGCTTCCGGCTGAGCGCCCTGACTCCGGCCTCGCTCGGGTGCGGGGGATTGTAGAGGTTGTAGACGTTCGCCCCGTCCTTCTCGGCGATCACCTTGAGGCCGTTGAGCGTCCTGAAGAACTCATCCGCGAGCGGGCGCAGGAAGTCGGCGGCCTGCCCGGTCAGGGTCGGGCGGAGCCTGCCGTCCGCGCCCTTCTCCACGGAAAGGCCCAGAATCTCGAATCGGCTCCCGCCCGGCCCGTCGCCCGGCACGGCGAATCCGTCCGGGTCGTTATTTCTTGTTTTTTGCATGCGTGCCCAGGAATGCGTCCACGAGGTCGGCCAGGCGCGGCTTCCCCCCGTCCGCGTAGCTGTATTTGACCCTGACGGCCGGCTTGTTGACCTTTATGAGCCTCGCCAGGTCTATGGGCGTCCCGACCAGCACCGAGTCGCAATCCGCGGCGTTGATTGTCGCCTCGAGGTCCTTGATTTGCGCCTTCCCGTAGCCCATGGCCGGGAGTATGCGCCCGATGCCGGGGTATTTCTTGAACGTCTGCTTCAGGCTGCCCTTGAGGAACGGCCTCGGGTCCACGATTTCGGCTGCGCCGAGCTTCTTGGCCGCGACCTCGGCCGCCCCGAACTTCATCTCCCCGTGCGTCGTCGTCGGCCCGTCCTCCACGCACAGGACCCTCTTCCCCTTGACCTGCGAAGGGTCGGCCACCGAGATGGGCGACTCGGCGCGCACCTGCACGGCCTTCGGATTGATTGCGGCTATGCTGCGCGAAAGGGTCTCGACGTCCTTCTTCTCCGCCGTGTCGATTTTGTTGAGGATTACGACGTCGGCCAGCCGGACGTTGAGCTCGCTCGGATAGTACTTCGACTCGTGCCCCGACCTGTGGGGATCGGCGACCACTATGTGGAAGGAGCTCTTGTAGAACGGCAGGTCGTTGTTCCCGCCGTCCCAGAGGATTATGTCCGCCTCCTTCTCGGCTTCGGCGAGGAGCGCGGCGTAGTCCACTCCGGCGAATATCACTAGTCCGCTCTCGATGTACGGCTCGTACTCCTCCATCTCCTCGATTGTGCAGTTGTGCTTCTCGAGGTCCCCGTAGGCGGCGAAGCGCTGCACCTTCTGCTCAATCAGCCTGGCCCCGTAGGGCATCGGATGCCGGATTGCAGCCACCTTGAGCCCCTTGTCCACGATGTGCCGCGAGAGCATCCTGGACGTCTGGCTCTTGCCGCACCCGGTCCGCACCGCGCAGACGGAAATCACCGGCTTGCTGCTCGCAATCCGGGCTTCGAGCAGGTCGGGCAGGACGAAGGCCGCGCCCGCGGCGTTCACGCGCGATCCGATGCTCATGAGACGATCGTAGGGGACGTCGCTGTAGGAGAATACCGCCTCGTCGACCGACTTCTCGCGAATCACCCTTTCGAGGTCCTGGTCCTCGTCGAAGATTTCAATCCCGGCCGGGTACAGGCGCCCGGCCAGCTCCGCCGGGTACGTCCTCCCCACGATGTTCGGTATCTGGGCGGCGGTGAAGCCCACCACCTCGCAGGACTCGTTGTCGCGGTAGAGGACGTTGAAGTTGTGGAAGTCCCTTCCTGCGGCACCTATGATGAGGATTCTCCTTCTGCTCATGGCTCCTCCAAATCCCGAAAGCTCCGGGCTTTCGTTTTTTTTGCTTGTGTGCGAGGAAACCTGCCTTGCTCCGCGCCGGTCGGGCGCGAATCGGCGCGGGCGCCCCGCCCTAGAAGAGGCCGAGGCACGCAAGAAGTATCGCCTTCTGTGCGTGAAGGCGGTTTTCAGCCTGGTCGTAGACCACCGACTGGGCGGAATCCAGCACCTCGGAGGTCACTTCGAGCCCCCTGTAGGCCGGGAGGCAGTGCATGAAAAGCGCCTTGCCCAGGCGCCTCGAGTCCACCTGGTAGGGCTTGAACACGGGCAGCCTCTTCTCCTTCTCGGCTTCCTGCCCCATGGAGACCCACGTGTCGGTGTAGACCACGTCCGCTCCCTTTGCAGCCCTGTCGGGATCGGCGGAGATGTCGAGCACGCCGGTCTTGATGCCAAGTTCCACGGCGTCCTTGCCCGGCTCGTAGCCCTTGGGGCATGCGACGGCGATTTTCAGGCCGACCTTGGCGGACGCGATTATCAGCGAGTTGCACACGTTGTTCCCGTCGCCCACGTAGGCGAGCTTCCGGCCCTCGAAGCTTCCGAACTTCTCCCGTACCGTGAGCATGTCCGCCATCGCCTGGCAGGGGTGGTACCTGTCGCAGAGGGCGTTGATTACCGGCACCCTGGAGTGCTTCACGAAAGTCTGTATCGTGGAGTGCAGGTAGACCCTGGCCGTAATCACGTCGCAGTAGCGGTCGAGGCACCTGACCTCGTCCGCGAGCTCGACGCCGGCCTTGATGTTGGTGGATTTCCAGTCGAGGTATATCGCGTGGCCCCCGAGCTGCGTCATGCCGGCCTCGAAGCTCACCCTCGTGCGCGTCGACGTCTTCTCGAACAGCATGCCCAGGACCTTGTTCTCGAGCGCCCGGCGGTAGTTCCCGGGGTTCTTCTTCATGTCGGCGGCCTTGTCGAGCACTTTGAGGACCGTCTTGGAATCCCAGTCCAGCAGCGTCCTAAGATGCATCATGGCAAACACCTGCAATCCAAATCCCCATGTCCGCCCGCCCCCGGCGGTGAAAGGCGGGATTATACACGCGAACGGGGTGCCCTCTCAAGCACAAACCGCGTTGCGCAGGAGTTGTCCAGAAGCTAGAATCCGGCCTTCACGACCCGGGCGGGCAGGGAAGAAAAGCGATCTGGACGCCTCCACAGCGCCGGCCGGATTGAACGCTTCGAACGCCGTAAAGGATAGGCGGAATCGCCGATCCCTTGAATTGGGGGAAGCTGGCATGAAACGCGTCA
>JBFZBV010000068.1:0-5974 GCA_041308285.1 Planctomycetota bacterium
AGTTCCTGATTCTGGACGAGCCCACGTCCGGGCTCGATCCGAACCAGATTGTGGAGATACGCAAGCTCATAAGGGAGATATCCAAGGAGAAGACAATCATACTATCCACCCACATCCTCGCGGAGGTCGAGGCGGCCTGCAGCCGCGTGCTCATAATGCACAACGGGAAGATAGCGGCGGACGGGAGGATTTCGGACCTCGAGAGCGGATCCTCCTCGGAAACCGAGTACGACGTGGCGGTCGCCGAAGGCGAATCAGAAGCCCTCGAGAAAAAGATTAGGGGCCTGCCCGAGGTCAGGTCTGTCCGGTCGACGGGGAAGGGGAGGTTCACGGTGAGGGCGGACTCGCAATCGGACCTGGGTCCCGCGGTCTTCGACGCGGCCTCGGAGCTCCGAACAAGGCTCTCCGAACTGCACCGCCGCAAGGTGACGCTCGAGACGATTTTCCAGAAGCTGACTTCGGAATCCTAGCCGACTGCGGGCCCTGGGGCCCGCCGGGGAGGTTGCGATGAGAAACATCTTCATCATATGGAAGCGGGAATTCATGGGCTACTGGAAGTCGCCCATAGCATACGTCTTCATAGCCGTCTTCCTCCTCTTCTCCGGCCTGCTCTTCTTCCTCTACAAGGAGGGCGACCTGGACTTCTTCATGAGGAACCAGGCCGAGATGAGGCTTCTGTTCAGGCTGATGCCGTTCATGTTCATAGCGCTCGTCCCGCCCCTGACTATGCGCCTGTGGTCCGAGGAGAGGAAGATGGGGACGCTGGAAATCCTGATGACCCTGCCCATTCGCGAGACCGAGGTCATGCTGGGCAAGTTCCTTGCCGCCTGGTCGTTCGTCCTCGTTCCGGTCGCGCTCACCATGCCGCTGACGCTCTTCGTGGCGTCCATCGGCAAGCTGGACTCCGGGCCGGTCGCGGGGGGATACCTCGGGACGCTGCTCCTCGCGGGCGTCTACGTGGCCATCGGCGTGTTCGTCTCCGGAGTGTCCAGGAATCAGATAATCGCTTTCATACTGACCGTCGTCATATATTTCGTGTTCGTCCTAATCGGCCTGGACTTCGTCCTGGCCTGGATGTACGAGAGCGACTACAAGACGGTCCACCTCGTCTGCGCGTACCTCGGGTTCATCCCGCACTTCGAGAGCATCTCGAAGGGCGTGCTGGACACCAAGGACATCGTCTACTTCGCCTCGGTCATCCTCGTGTTCCTGACGCTGAACAGGTTCACGATTGAGATACACAAGTACTCGTAGCCCGGCCGGGCCGCGCCGGCGGGGCGGGGGAGAACTGAGAAATCGGGAGGTCGAATGATGAGTGCGAGCAGGACGATTTTCATCCTGAACGCGGCCGCCGTGACCGCCTTGACCGTCCTGATCCTGGTGTTCCTGAACCTCGCGTCCGTCAACCATTTCGCCAGGGTGGACCTCACGGACAACGACGTCTACACCCTGGACCCGCTCTCGAAGGAAATCGCCGGGAGGTTCCAGGACACGGTGACCGTGAAGTACTACGTGACCGAGGATCTCTTCCCGCCGGGGCTCGAGTTCGAGACGCTCAGGCAGAGCGTGATTGACAGGCTCGACGAGTACGTGCGCAACTCGAACAACCGCATGGTGCTGAAGGCGGTCGATCCGAGAGACGGCAAGAAGGACATTTCGAAGGAAATCAAGGACAAGCTCGAGGCCGAGGGCGTGGTCGTATCGAGCCACACGGTGTTCAAGGACGAGAAGCCGACGCCCGTGGAATTCTATTCATCCGTGAAGGTCAACTACGTGGACAAGACGAGGGTCGTCAACGACGTCGCGGACGCGGCCTACCTTGAATACCACTTCACCAAGGCCCTGAAGGAGCTGCTCGTCTTCGAGATACCGGAAGTCGGGTTCTACTTCTCCGGCGAGGAGAAGGGGTTCGGGCAGAACGGCACGTTCACCAGCATCCAGAGCATCCTGAAGAAGGACTATTCCGTGAGGGCGGTCGACCTGAAGGAGGACGATCCGGTACCGGCGGACATAGACATCCTGTTCGTCGTCGCGCCCGAGGAGGTGCCGGAGAGGCACAAGTACGAAATCGACCAGTTCATCATGAGGGGGGGCAGGGCGGTCTTCCTGATGGAGGTGTTCGACCCGCGCAAGGCGCAGCGGCAGTGGATGAGGGGGCCGGGCATCTTCATGAAGGTGCAGAGCGGCCTGGACGAGATGCTCGCGCACTACGGCGTGAAGGTGGGAAGCGACATCCTCTTCGATTTGGACTGCCCGTACAGGGAGATTCCGAGGCAGATAATCGTCGAGGGGATACCCATATACAAGAGGGAGAAGATAAAGATTCCCTACATAATCCTCAGCAAGCACGAGAACTACAACAAGTCCCTGAGCTTCGTGAACAGGCTCGACAACATAGGATTCATATTCGCTTCGACCCTCGAACAGGTCCAGTCGCCGGCCGGCGGCGCCGATGCTAAGTACTCAGAAGTGCTCGCCTCGTCGAACAAGGGGTGGAAGCTCGAATTCTCGGGCCCCGTGATGATTGAGACGGCCATCGAATCGCAGACCCTCGAGCCCGAGAAGAACCAGAAGGAGAAGAATCCCGAGGGCAGGAGGTACCCGATAATCGCCCTGCTCGAGGGCCGCTTCAAGAGCTTCTTCGCCTCGAAGGAGGCTCCGGACCCCGCCGCCCCGAAGGATCCGGCCGAGGACCAGATTAAGAAGGACGACGCGGAGAAGAAGAAGCCGAAGACCGTGGACCAGAGCCCGGAAACGAGAATCATCGTCATGGGCGACTCCGGGCTCTTCTCGGACCTCGCCCTGCCTTACAAGCCCAACGTCGACCTGCTCGAGAACATGCTCGAGTGGATGAGCACCGAGGAGACCCTGTCCAAAATCAGGGCCAAGGGATTCGATCCGAGGCCCCTCGACTACAACCGCGGATCGAAGGGGCTGTACATGTTCGTCCTGGTCGTGGGGCCCACGGCGTTCATACTCCTCGTCGGGCTGTCGGCCTTCGCCGTCCGCAGGTTCGAGAGGTCCGTTTTCATCAAGGCCGTGGCCGGAGCCCGGATGCACAAGGGGGATGAGAAGACGGAGCCCGCCCCGGGCAAGGACGCCGGAGCGCCCGAAGCGGGTCAGAAGAAGGAGTAACTCGACGGAGGTCTTGAGATGAACGTAAGGCTCATTCTGGTCCAGGTCGTCGTGCTCGCCGCCGCAGCGGGCCTCTACTTCCTCTCGAAGCCCCCATCCGAGAAGGAGAACGAGAGGGCCAAGGCCGAAGAGCTGCTCCTGGCCGACTTCCACGTGGACAAGGTCAAGAGGATTTCCGTCAAGACCGGCAAGGACGCCGCGGAAATCGTCAAGAGGACAATCAAGGAAGGCGAGAAGGAGACGGAGAAATGGTTCGTCGAGTCGGCCTACAACTGCGAGGCGGACGAGAAGAACGTCGACAACCTCCTCGACGAGTTCAGGAAGCTCAAGAAGGGAATCCCCTCGGGGTCGAACGCCGACATGTACTCCAAGTTCGGCCTCGACGAGGCGAGCAGGTCCGTGGTGGCGTTCAAGGACGCGGAGGGGAGGGTCATCGCGGAGATACACCTGGGCAAGCAGAACTTCGGGGCGCCCGACTTCTCCTCATTCTCGATGCCCGAGAAGGACACGTCCACGACCTTCGTCAGGGTCGCGGCTGATTCGGAAGTGAGAAGGATTCCGGGCGCGCATTCCGTGAGCGCCGTCCGGACCCAATGGACCGACCTGAAAATCACCGATATGGAGCCCAAGAGCCTTACCGGCGTCTCGATTGAGACGCCCGCCGGCGCGACCGTCCTTTCGAGGCACAAGAAGGATGCGGACGCCGCAGGCAAGCCCGGAGACAAGCCCGGCGAGAAGCCGGGGGACGAGGAGAAGAAGAAAGAGGAGTTCGAGTGGCGGATTGAGAAGTCCAGGCCGGGCAGGGAGGTGCAGTACCTGAAGACGAACGAATCCGACGTGGACTCCTTCCTGAGGAGCTTCTCCTCGCTCAGGGGCACGGACGTGGTCGAGCCGCTGGACATCGTCGAGACGACGCGCAACGAAGGCGGAAGGCCCGTGACCGAGGAGGAGGTGCCCGCCCAGCAGAAGGCGAAGTACGGGTTCGACAAGCCCGCGCTGGTCATACGCGCCGCCGCGGACGACAAGGAGGAAACCCTCCTCGTCGTCGGCAAGGTTTCCGGCGCGGGGGACAAGAAGGAGGAGGGCGCGTCCGCGGCCGGGGACAAGTACTACGCCTATCTTCCCGAGATGCGGTCCTCCTTCCAGATTGCGATTTCCAAGGCGCTTGGCATGGACCCCGGCCAGGAAACCAAGAGGTTCCTCAGGGTCTTCGTCCTGGACGAGTGGAGATTCGGCAACCTCAACAAGACCGAGCGCGACTTCAGGGAGAAAGCCAAGGAATCCAAGGACTCCCTGGTCAAGGGCTTCTTCGAGGACGAGGTCGACAGGATAGTCATCGAGTCGGCTGAAGGGAAAATCGAAATCGCCCGCAGGATATCCGACTTCATGTTCTCGCGCTACGGCAGGGAAATCTGGGGATCGGCCACGCATTACAACTACCCGGTCGACACCAAGAAGGTCGAGGAGCTCCTCAGGAAGGTCAAGGACCTCAAGATGGGCGAAATCCTCGAGGCGAACGAGAAGAACCTGAAGCAGGCGGGGCTCGAAGCCGGTACGGGAACCAGGGTCGCCTTCATCGACAAGGCGGGGAAGACCGTGGCCGACTTCAGGGTCGGGACGAGCGAGAAGGTGAAGGACAAGGAGGTCACCTACTTCATGCCGGCAGGCGACCAGGACATCCGCGAAGTGCCCGGGTCGCACGTCTTCCGGTCGGCGGCCTCGGAGTGGGTCGACTACACCGTCACCAACTGCGACCTGAAGGACGTGGACGCCGTGTTCATTCACGTCTCGAAGGACGACGGCGGCGAAGTAGAGAACATTTTCGTGAGAAGCAACACCGGCGGGTGGGTGAGACAGACGATTTCGGACGGCGGCACGCCCAAGTTCATCAAGATTGACGAGACCAAGGTCGAAGCGTTCGCCAACCTCATAGCCCACCTGTCGGGCGGCGAACCCGCGCCTCCCATGGTGGTGTCGAGCAAGTCCAATTCCATTCCCGAAGCCCAGCTGGCTCCCTACGGCTTCGATCGCAGCTATATAAGAGCCGGCTTCCAGAGGAGCGACGGCTCCCAGCTCTGGTTCAGGATAGGGAAGAAGGACGCAAAGTATTACATATTCATGTTTTCCGGAGAGAGGCAGGGCGGCTTCGGCATGCTGCCCGAGATTAGGTTCAGGGTGTTCGAGCTGAGCGAAGCCACTGTCAAGGCCTTGGACAAGCCGCAGGAATACTACAGCGCCGAGAAGAAGGAAGAGCCCAAGGATGAAGGCAAGGACAAGGGCGGGCAGGCGCCGGGGGGCGGCACCGGCGGGGCCGGGTCGGGCGGCGGGGAATCCACGCCGCCCGAGGACGGGGAATCCAAGCCGCCCGAGGACGGGGGATCCAAACCGCCCGAGGACGGGGGGTCCAAACCTTCCGACGGCGGGGACTCGAAGCCTTCCGACGGCGGCTCGAAACCCGGCGGCGGCTAGAATCCCCATTTTCCCCTTGAAAAGCCCGGATTCGGTAGTATCATTCGGCTTTTCGCCCGGTTGCGGGCGGGGATATTCGAAGGTGATCACATGGCAAAAATCCTGGGAAGAAAAATAGGCATGACGCAGATTTTCACGGAATCCGGCAACGTGGTTCCGGTGACAATCATCGAGGCCGGTCCCTGTTTCGTCGTCCAGAAGAAGACCCCGGCCCGTGAGGGATATTCTGCAATCCAGATAGGTTTTGCGGACGTGCGGCAGCACCTGGTGAGGATGCCCGAGACCGGTCATTACAAGGCGTCGGGAGTCGCTCCGAAGAGATACGTCCGCGAAGTGCGCGTCCCGGACTCCGAAATCGACAAGTATCAGC
>JBFZBV010000069.1:0-5456 GCA_041308285.1 Planctomycetota bacterium
GCAGGCGAAGGCGGGTTGGGGCGCTCTGTCACCAGGATCACGGCACTGAGTGCCGTGGCTACATCTGAATCTGCCGTCTCGCTGTGCGTGCGATATTCATCTCTCTTATTGCGAGCGCCCACCCGTTCCGCGGGTGGGCGCTCGCAAGGAGAGCAAGGGCGGTCCTTCTGAGGATTGTGGCCATGCTCTACAGGATGTCGGCCTGACCCTACCTGGACATTGAAGTGAGCATGGCCACAATCCCGATGAGCAGGTCCCTACCCTTGCTCTCCAGAAGGCAGGATATCACTCTGCGCGCCCTCAACACGTCCATGCAGGCAGCCGATTCCTTGGCCGATCCCAGGGCGGTCCGATAGAAGCGCTTCCTGTCCGCCGAGTCCCGCTCTTTTCCCGACCCTTCGGCGATGTTCAGGATGGTTGAGCATGCCGCCCTGTCCAGGTGGTCTATGACGGACGCGGCTTTGCGGGGCGGGCTGTTTATGAGCCCCGCGATGAGCTCGAGGAATTCCATGGCCTTCTGATAGACGACGAGCCTCTCGAAGTCGAACCGGCCGTCCTGCCCATGTCCGTGATTCTCCATATTCGCCTCCTTCCGCGGATTGCGGATTGTTCTCGTCGGAAGGAACGATCCGCAATCCGCATGGAGGAGAATCAAGGCATGGGCCGGAGGGACGATCGAGCGGCACGTCGCATGCAAAGGCCCTGCCGCAGTCTCAAAGCCCTGCCCATGACTGCGGCGGGGTCTTTGCGATAAGACTAAAATGCGGTCTCCGGATGACAGGCGTCCCCGGATTCAATCCTTCACTTCCCCTTACCCTTCCTCATGCTCTTCCCGCCTACCCTTCCTCTTCCACTTCTCCTCGCTCATCCGAGCTTCTCCGGCGCCTTCTCGTTCCATGCAAGTCGTGTACGTGTACGAAAACGTGAACGGGAACGAATACGCGGCATGAAAGAACGAGTACGGGACAGCAGGTCCCGCGGTGAAAACGACAGACGATACATCCAGGAGAATCAGGTCGCCCGCCGCCCGAAGAATCCGGACTCTTCACCCCTGGCGCCCCTCACGGCCGCAGGAAGGCGGGCGACGCCCCGGGGATCCGGAAAAGCATCGGGGCCCTCCTCAAATGTGAACTCCTCCCTTTTTTTTGGTAAAATCCCCTCCATGCGGTGCAAACACGTTTTCGGCCCCGTGCCCTCCAGGCGTCTGGGCCGCTCGCTGGGGCTCGACCTGACCCCGCGGAAGACCTGCTCCCTGGACTGCGTCTACTGCGAAATCGGCCCGACCACGTGCAGGACCCTGACCCGCGGCGAGCTGGTGCCTTCGAACGAGGTTATTGCCGAGGCAAGGGCGCGCATAGCCGAGTCGCAGCCGGATACGGTCACGTTCTCCGGATCGGGCGAACCCACGCTCCACTCCGGGATAGGCAGGATTATCGACGGGCTGAAATCCTTCTACGACGGCCCGATTGCCGTGATTACGAACGGAACTCTTCTCCACATGCCCGAAATCAGGCGCGACATCATGCGCGCGGACATCGTGATGCCCTCCCTGGACGCGGCAGACGCCGAGACGTTCGAGGCGGTCAACAGGCCTCATCCGGACCTGACTCTCGAGGCTTACGTCGAAGGCCTGGCCAGGTTCCGGGAGGAGTACAGGGGATCCTACCGCCTCGAGGTCTTCCTGGTGTCGGGCATGAACGACTCGGAGGAGCAGGTGGCGTCGATAGCCCGGCTCGCGGACCGCATAGGACCCGACATCGTGCAGCTCAACACGACTGTCAGGGCTTCGAGGAGCGGCCCGGCCCCGGCGGTGCCCAGGGAAAGGCTCGAGTCCCTGCTGCCGCTCTTCCGCACCAGGGCGGAGGTAATCGCCTCCTGGAAGCCCGCAGAGGCCGGAGGGCTCCCCTCGTGCCGGCCGGAAGAGGTGGCCTCGCTGCTCAAGCGCAGGCCATGCACCGTCGCGGACATCCAGGCGGGCCTGGGCATCGCCGAGGCCGAGGCGCTCCGCATGCTCAAGGAGCTCAGGGCAGGGGGGAAGCTCGAGGAGGACATCCTCGACGGGGAGACGCACTACAGCGTGAGCGGCTGATTCTACCCGCGTTCCGCCGGCCCGGCCCCGGCCGGAACCGCGGCCGGATTGTTTCGACCGAGGCGATGGCAGCGACCGGCGGACGCCTCGCGCCGGGCCCGCGCCCCCGGGACGTCAAGGGCATGGAGGCCAAGCATGAAGACCATGTTCGCCGCAGCGGCTTCGGCCGTCCTGTTCCTGGCGCAGCCCGCCACGGCCGAGCAGGCGGCCGGGCAGCCCCAGTACGTCGAAAAGCTCCTCGAAAGCGCAATCGAGCTCGATTCCAGGAGCAAATACGCGGGGTCGGACTGGTTCGACGGGCTCGCTGCCGGGCTCCCGGCCTGCCGAAGCAAGACAATCGATGCCCTGAACCGGATGATGGGGCTCGACTACCTCGACAAGTACACCATCGTGCTCAGGTTCGAGGACCAGAACGAGGAGGGCGCACGGACGAGCAACGGGCTCCAGGCCCAGAGGGTGACCGCCAAGGGATCGCAGGGCGAGTTCCAGAGGATTTACTTCTACCTCGAGTACCTGAAGAACGGCCAGGCCGACCTCGAGGAGAAGCTCCTGCACGAGATGTCCCACGCAATCATGCGCGAGCTCATGCCGGCGGACGCGTACCTCAGGATTCCCCAGTGGGTCCGCGAGGGTACGGCGGTCTACATGGCCGGGCAGGAGAACGCCAGGGTCCAGCACATCCTGGGGCTCAAGGCCGAGGAGAACCCGTTCTCCATGGTGCAGGATTTCAAAGCCAGGCACACCATGAACGACTACGCCAGGGACTGCCTCGCGTTCCGCCACCTCGTGGAGAAGTACGGCCTCGATGCGTACAAGACCTTCATGAAGCTCCTGGTCAGGGAGAGGGCGCCCGCCGAGCAGGCGATAGAGAAGGCCGTCGGCAGGCCGTTCGAGGAGTTCCGCAAGGAGGCGCTGGCCTCTGCCGTCGCCAGAATCAGGGCGCACGCCGATCACGGCGACGTGGCCTACAAGGAGGCCTTCCAGTACTACAAGCTCTCCCTCTTCGACCGCGCGCTGTCCGCTTTCGCCGAGGTCATCGACAAGCACCAGGACTCGTACGCGGCGTCAGCGGCGTCGTACTACCTCGCCAAGTGCTACTACTACCAGATGGAATACGACAAGGCCGTCGCCGCCTTCCAGGGGCACATCGCGGTCTACTCCGGCAGGTCCGGCCTTGTGGACGACGCGAAGCTGTACATCGGCCTGTGCAGGCATTCAAAGGGCGATTTCGAGGGCTGCGCGCGGGAGATGTCCGAGTTCATCCGCGACTACCCCTATTCCCTCCAGGGGCTTCCGAAAGCCTACTACTACCTGGGCGACTCGCTCCAGAAGACGGGCAGGCAGGCGGAGGCGGCAAAGGCTTTCAGGCGCCTCGAGGACGTCTACCCGGACAGCGATTCCGCCGCGAAGTCCCGCGGAGACAACCGCGGCCGGACCCCGCCGGCGGAAGGCGCGCCTGGCAGGGACGAATCCGGGAAGGAAGGCGGGTAGGGATCAGGCGCCCCGCGCTGCCCCGGACGGCGCCTCGGCCGGTCGGACCCGGAATCAGCGCGGCCCCCTGCCGCCCGCCAGCTGGCCGCACGCCGCCTGAATCTCCGCGCCCCGCCCGGCCCTGAGCGTGGTTATGACGCCGTAGGCCTCGACCTTGAGCTTGAACCTCCTCACGGATTCCGCGTCGGGCGGACGGAGATTCGACCGCGGCACGGGGTTGAGCGGGATGAGGTTGACCTTGGCCGGCCTCCGCCGCAGGAGCTTCCCGAGCCTGTCCGCGTCCGACTGCGAGGAGTTGATTCCCTCAATCAGGATGTACTCGTAGGTGACCGGCCTCCCGCAGACTTCCGCGTAGAGCCCGGCCGCGTCGATTATCTCGTCGAGCTCCCACTTCCGGGCGCTCGGGGCTATCCTTGCCCTGCGCCTCTGTTCCGCGGCGTGCAGGGAGACCGCAAGGTTCGGATGCAGGTCCTCCCTGCACATCCTCAGGATTCCAGGCACCACCCCGACCGTGGAAAGCGTAATCCTGCGGGTGCCTATCGCCATCCCCCGGTCCGAGGCCATCTCCCTGACCGCCGACATGACGTTCGCGTAGTTGAGGAGCGGCTCGCCCATCCCCATGAGAACGATGTTGCCCACCCTCCGGCCGGAAAACGCCGCGGCCCTCACGGCCTGGCCCAGTATCTCGGCGCGGCTGAGGTTCCTGCGGAATCCGCCCATGCCCGTCGCGCACGTGATGCACCCCAGCGCGCAGCCCGCCTGGGTGGAGATGCACAGCGCGACCCTCTGGTCGCTCGGAATCACCACCGCCTCGACCCTCTCCCCGTCGCGCGCCGTAAGCACGATTTTCTCCGTGCCGTCGGCCGCCGCCGAGCGGATTACCCCCTGCTCGAAGGGGTCCGCAGGAAGCAGGGCGGAGAGCTTCTCCCAGAGCCCCCGGGGCAGGTTCGTCATGGCCCGGTAGTCGAGGACGTGCCGGCCGAACACCCACTCCCTTATCTGGCGCGCCCTGAACGAAGGCTCCCCGGCCGATTCGAGCACGGATTTGAGCCCGCCCTCGTCCAGGTCGAGAAGCGTGGGAGCGGCTCCGCCCGCCGCATCGCGGCCGGCGGAAGCCCGCACGGCCTTGCCCCGCCCGGCAGACCCGCGGCCGCGACCTGCAGCCCTTTCCCTCGCCGCCATGCCTTCGAAATACCTCCCCCCGCCCGGCCGGCGGCACAAGGCCGGCCCGGCCGCCCGCTCTACTCAAGCGCGTAGAACCCGCCGGATTCAGTGCCTATGAACACCCTGCCGCCCGCGACGGCGGGCGAAGCCGTAATCCTTCCGCCGAGGTCTAGGGACCATTCCAGGCCGCCCTCGCCGGCGTCGAGGCAGAACACCCTGCTGCCCGCCGCGCAGTAAATGAGCCCGCCCGCCACGGCAGGCGACGACTCCATCTCGGCTTCCGCGTCGTACCGCCAGACCTCCTCGCCCGACGATGCGTCCAGCGCGTACATCCGGCCTTCGGTGTCGCCTATGAAGACCTTGCCGTCCCACGCCGCCGCCGAGGAGACGAAAGGAGCGGGAGCGTCGAAACGCCAGGACTCGCCGCCCCACGCCCTGTCGAGACAATGCACGGTCTTGCCTCCCGTGCCGAACACCACGGACCCCTCGGTGACGGCCGGAGTCGATATGACGTAGCCCGGCGCCTCGAACTTCCATATCTCCGACCCGGAATCAGCCGAGACCGCCAGGAGCAGGCCCGCCTTGGTCCCGAAGTAGACGCAGTCCCCGAAGGCCGCCGGCGACGACTGTATCCAGTCCCCCGCCTTGATTCTCCACGCCTCCAGTCCCGTCGCCGGGTCGAAGGCCCGCAGAACCGACCCGAGGTCGCCCA
>JBFZBV010000070.1:0-3757 GCA_041308285.1 Planctomycetota bacterium
AGCGGGGCCAGCCTGCAGGAGGCGAGGGCGATCGCAGGCGATTCCGGCGTCGCAGCGGCGAGGCGGTATCTCCGCGCCGGAGATGCGGGTCTCGAGGACGCAATCAGGCGGAAGTCCGAAAGGATGCCGCTCATGGCGGACGCGCCTGGGCGTTCCGGCGGGCCGAAGCCGGGCGGGAGGCGGGCGGCGCGGCGGAGCCGCCGCGGGAGCTGATTCCGGCCGGCGGGGAGCCCGGCGGCGGTCCTCGCAGCGCGCAGGGGGGGGAGGGGGCCATTAGCGGCAATCAGTGCAGCTGGATTGAATCTGGTGCGCCCCGCAGGAATCGAACCTGCATCACAGGTTCCGGAGACCTGTGTTTTGTCCATTAAACCAGGGGCGCGCACGAGTGGGATGATAACAGGAAACGGCGGGAATTGAAACAGCCGGCCGCGGGCCGATGCGGAGCCGGTTCACGCGGTGTCCTCATCGTCGGCCTCTTCGACTGCCGTGGCATCCGCCTTCTCGACCCTGATGGTGCCCTCGATATCAAGCAGGTCGGGAGGTGTAATCTTGCCGTTCTTGTAGGCTTTGAAGAAGGCCCTGACGACGTCGCGGTCGAACTGGAAGCCGGCGCAGCGCCTGAATTCCTTTATGACCTCCTCCTCCGAGAAGTTCCTCCTGTAGCTCCTGGTCGATGTCATCGCGTCGTAGGCGTCCGCCACGGCGAGTATCCTGGCGCCGAGGGGGATTTCCTCGCCCTTCAATCCGCGCATGTATCCGGACCCGTCCCATTTCTCGTGGTGGTAGGCGACTATGTCCTTGACCTTCTCTATGTTCTCGATGTTGGAGATGATGTCGGCGCCGATGTTGGGGTGCCGCTTCATGACCTCGTATTCGCCCGGAGTCAGCTTGCCGGGCTTCTTGAGAATCTTCTCCGGGATTCCGATTTTGCCCACGTCGTGCAGCAGGCTCGCGAGTTCAAGGACCTCGAGGTCGGTGTCCGAGAGCTCCATCTCGCTCGCTATCTGCATGGCGTACGTCGTCACGCGTTCCGTGTGCCCCTTCGTGTAATTGTCCTTCGCCTCGATCGTGGCGATGAGCGTCCTGATTGCCCCGTAGAAAAGGGCTTCAATCTGGCTCTTCAGCCTGGCCCTTTCGATTGCGATTCCGGCCTGCTTGCCTATGGCCGAGAGCAGCTCGAGGTGGAACTCGGTGAACGCCCCCACGGCCGTGAGACTGTCGAGGTAGATTGCCCCGAGGATGTTCTTCTTGGATTCGAGCGGCACGCACATCGCGGATTTAATCTGGTTCATGATGATGCTGGCGCCCGCCTTGAACCTCATGTCCTTCATGGCGTCCGAGGCGATGATGGACATGCCGTTCTTCACCGCTTCGGTGAGAATCGTCCGGCTGAGGTTCAACTCCATCCCGTCCTCGTTGCAGCCGCGGACGACCAGAGGCTCGATTACGTCGGTCTCGGCGTCGTACAGGATGAGGAAACCCCTGTCGGCCGGAATCACGCTCATCACGGAATCCATAATCGTGTCGCATATGCGGGCGTTGTCAATCTCGGAGTTTATTATGTTCCCGACCGCGTAGAGGGTGGCGAGCATCTCCTGGAGCTGATTGACGTTGTACGACTGCGTTTCGCCTTCCTTGGGGGGGCTCGGCTGAGGCTCTTCGATTCTCCTGACGATGTGGGCTTCCTGTCCGCCTTCGGTGAGGTTTATGCCGGGCTGGACCGTGGATTTGGCCGCCGGTCTGACCTCCTGCTCGAGTTTGAACACGAGTTCGGCTTCTCCGGCGTTGATTCGATCGTCCAGGACGAGGATTTTCGTGCCGACAAGAACGTCGTTGACGTAGGTTCCGTTCGAGCTCTGCAAGTCGAGGAGAATGAATGATTTTCCCCGGCTTTCAATCTTGAAGTGCTTCCTGGAGACGCCGTTGTCGGTCAGCAGGACGTTGCATCCCTCTTCCCGGCCGACAACCAAGGCTTCCTCGTAATTTACGTGGAATACCTGTCCGGCGGTCTTGCCTTTTGTCACTATCAGTCTTGCATTCATGCCGCCCTTGTCCAGGGAACCGCTGCCAGAAGGATGTTAACGGCGCTCAATCGGCCGCAACCGTTAATCCTTCTGCATCCAATATACCATTTTTCGGCCGAAATGGAAGAGTCCGGGCCCGGGCCGGGGGAGGAGTGAGGGAAAACGGAGCGTTGCGCCAGAGGAGACCGCCCTTTGCAGGAGAATGCGGCCGGTCTATTTGAGGCCGAATTCCTTGATTTTCCGGTACAGGGTCCGTTCGCCGATCCTGAGCATCTTCGCGGCCTCCTCGCGGTTGCCGCCCGTCATCTCCAGGGTCGTCCTGATGAGGATTCTCTCGGCTTCCTCGAGGCTCAGGCCGGCCAGGACGTTCAGGCCGGACGGTTCGCACTGCTTCCCGGAAATGCCTTCGGGCATGTCGGGCGGCTCGAGGACGGGCCCGCGGGCCATGACGACCATGTTTTCTATGCAGTTCTTGAGCTCCCTCACGTTGCCGGGCCACGGGAAGTTCATGAGGATTTTACGGGCTTCGACCGAGACGCCTTCGATGTTCTTCCCGTAGACTTCGGAGAACTGCCTCACGAACGCGTTTATGAGGAGAGGGATGTCCGAGGGCCTGTCCCGGAGGGGCGGAGCCTTGATGTGGACGACGTTGAGCCTGAAGAAGAGGTCCTGCCGGAAGAGGCCCTTCTGCATCTGGACCTCGAGGTCCTTGTTGGTGGCCGCGATGAGCCTCACGTCCACCTTCACGGCGTTGTTAGATCCCACCGGGTAAATCTCCCCCTGCTCGATTACCCTCAGGAGCTTGACCTGCGTCCGCTCGGGCATTTCGGCCACTTCGTCGAGGAAGAGTGTGCCGCCGTGCGCATGCTCGAACCGCCCCTTTCTCTTGATGTCCGCGCCCGTGAAGGCGCCTTTCTCATGGCCGAACAGCTCGCTTTCGAGCACCCCCTCGGAGAGCGATGCGCAATTCAGGGGCACGAAGGGCTTTTCGAACCTCGGGCTGAGCCTGTGGATTGCCCTTGCGATGAGCTCCTTCCCGGTCCCGCTCTCCCCGGTAATCATCACCCTTGAGGCGGAAGGGGAGACCTGCTTTATCCTCTCGAACACGTCGGACATGGCTTTCGAGGACCCGATGATTTCCTCGAGCCCTTCGCGCGACCTGAGCTCGCGCCTGAGCTCGATGTTGCTCCTCTGAAGGGAGATCCTCTCGCCGACCTTCTTGATGACCTCCCTCATCTCCGCAAGGTCGACCGGCTTGCGCAGGTAGGTGACGGCGCCCTTCTGCATGGCTTCGACCGCGGATTTGATTGATGAGTAGCCGGTGACTACGACGGCCTCCAGCATCGGGAACCGCTGTCTGGCTTTTTCCATCAGCTCCATGCCGTCCATGCGCTTCATAACGAGGTCCGTCACGAGGATGTCGAAGGGATGGCTGTCGAGAAGCGCGAGGGCCTGCGCGCCGGAGTAGGCGGTCCTGCAGACGTGGCCCACCATGTTCAGCGCCTCGGCGAGGGTGTCGGCGTGGGTCTCGAGATCATCCACGACCAGGATTTGGAGGCTTTCGGTCTTCATTTGTTCTCGAAAGGGATGGCGATTGAGAAGCGGCTCCCCTTGCCAGGCTCTGAAATCACCGATACGTCGCCCCCGTGCAGCCGGGCGATTTTGCGTACGCCCGTGAGCCCGAGGCCGGACCCCTTGTCCCATGTCGTGTAGAAAATCTCGAAGATTTTGTC